>NZ_VMLH01000024.1:0-35142 GCF_013276595.1 Streptococcus sp. 10824 | reverse complement strand
GATTTTCATTGAGTATTAGGAAAAAGGAGATGAAGATGAAATTTGGGAAACGTCACTATCGTCCGCAGGTGGATCAGATGGACTGCGGTGTAGCTTCATTAGCTATGGTTTTTGGCTACTATGGTAGTTATTATTCTTTGGCTCACTTGCGAGAATTGGCTAAGACGACTATGGATGGGACGACGGCTTTGGGCTTGGTCAAGGTGGCAGAGGAAATTGGTTTTGAGACGCGAGCAATTAAGGCGGATATGACGCTCTTTGACTTGCCAGATTTGACTTTTCCTTTTGTTGCCCATGTTCTTAAGGAAGGAAAATTGCTCCACTACTATGTGGTGACTGGGCAGGATAAGGATAGCATTCATATTGCCGATCCAGATCCTGGGGTGAAATTGACCAAACTGCCACGTGAGCGTTTTGCGGAAGAATGGACAGGAGTGACTCTTTTTATGGCACCTAGTCCAGACTACAAGCCTCATAAGGATCAAAAGAATGGTCTGCTCTCTTTTATCCCTATATTAGTGAAGCAGCGTGGCTTGATTGCCAATATCGTTTTGGCAACACTCTTGGTAACCGTGATTAACATTGTGGGTTCTTATTATTTGCAGTCTATCATTGATACCTATGTGCCAGATCAGATGCGTTCGACGCTGGGGATTATTTCTATTGGGCTGGTTATTGTCTATATTCTCCAGCAGATTTTGTCTTACGCTCAGGAGTATCTCTTACTTGTTTTGGGGCAACGCTTGTCGATTGATGTGATTTTGTCCTATATCCAGCATGTTTTTCACTTGCCCATGTCCTTCTTTGCGACACGCAGAACAGGGGAAATCGTGTCTCGTTTTACAGATGCCAATAGTATTATTGATGCGCTGGCTTCGACCATCCTTTCGATTTTCCTAGATGTGTCAACGGTTGTCATTATTTCCCTTGTTTTATTTTCACAAAATACCAATCTCTTTTTCATGACCTTATTGGCGCTGCCTATCTACACAGTGATTATCTTTGCTTTTATGAAGCCGTTTGAAAAGATGAATCGGGATACCATGGAAGCCAATGCGGTTCTGTCTTCTTCTATCATTGAGGACATCAACGGTATTGAGACTATCAAGTCTTTGACCAGTGAAAGTCAGCGTTACCAAAAGATTGACAAGGAATTTGTGGATTATCTGAAGAAATCCTTTACCTATAGTCGGGCAGAGAGTCAGCAAAAGGCTCTGAAAAAAGTTGCCCATCTCTTGCTCAATGTCGGCATTCTCTGGATGGGGGCTGTTCTGGTCATGGATGGTAAGATGAGTTTGGGGCAGTTGATTACCTATAATACCTTGCTGGTTTACTTTACCAATCCTTTGGAAAATATCATCAATCTGCAAACTAAGCTTCAGACAGCGCAGGTTGCCAATAACCGTCTGAATGAGGTTTATCTGGTAGCTTCGGAGTTTGAGGAGAAGAAAACAGTTGAGGATTTGAGCTTGATGAAGGGAGAGATGACCTTCAAGCAGGTTTACTATAAGTATGGCTATGGTCGAGACGTCTTGTCGGCTATCAATTTGACGATTCCCCAAGGCTCTAAGGTGGCTTTTGTGGGGATTTCAGGGTCAGGTAAGACGACTTTGGCCAAGATGATGGTTAATTTTTACGACCCAAGTCAAGGGGAGATTAGTCTGGGTGGTGTCAATCTCAATCAGATTGATAAAAAGGCTCTGCGTCAGTATATCAACTATCTGCCTCAACAGCCCTATGTCTTTAACGGAACGATTTTGGACAATCTTCTCCTTGGAGCCAAGGAGGGGACGACTCAAGAGGATATCTTACGGGCGGTGGAATTGGCAGAGATTCGGGAGGATATCGAGCGTATGCCCCTGAATTACCAGACAGAATTGACTTCGGATGGGGCAGGGATCTCAGGTGGTCAACGTCAGAGAATTGCTCTGGCGCGTGCTCTCTTGACAGATGCGCCGGTCTTGATTTTGGATGAGGCGACTAGCAGTTTGGATATTCTGACAGAGAAGCGAATTGTCGATAATCTTATGGCTTTAGACAAGACCTTGATTTTCATTGCTCACCGCTTGACCATTGCTGAGCGGACAGAGAAGGTTGTTGTCTTGGATCAAGGCAAGATTGTCGAAGAAGGAAAGCATGCTGATTTGCTTGCACAGGGTGGATTTTACGCCCATTTGGTGAATAGCTAGAAAGAGGAGAGGATGAAACCAGAATTTTTAGAAAGTGCGGAGTTTTATAATCGTCGTTACCATAATTTTTCCAGTCGGGTAATTGTCCCCATGTCCCTTCTGCTCGTGTTTTTGCTTGGATTTGCAACATTTGCAGAGAAGGAGATGAGTTTGTCTACTAGAGCTACTGTCGAACCTAGTCGTATCCTTGCAAATATCCAGTCAACTAGCAACAATCGTATGCTTGTCAATCATTTGGAAGAAAATAAGCTGGTTAAAAAGGGAGAACTGTTGGTTCAATATCAAGAAGGGGCAGAGGGTGTCCAAGCGGAGGCCTATGCTAGTCAGTTGGACATGCTCAAGGACCAAAAAAAGCAATTGGAGTATTTGCAAAAGAGCCTGCAAGAAGGGGAGAACCACTTTCCAGAGGAGGATAAGTTTGGCTACCAAGCCACCTTTCGCGACTACATCAGCCAAGCAGGTAGTCTTAGGGCTAGTACATCGCAACAAAATGAGACCATCGCGTCCCAGAATGCAGCAGCTAGCCAAACCCAAGCCGAAATCGGCAACCTCATCAGCCAAACAGAGGCTAAAATTCGTGATTACCAGGCAGCTAAGTCAGCTATTGAAACAGGTGCTTCCTTGGACAGTCAGAATCTAGCTTACTCTCTCTATCAGTCCTATAAGTCTCAGGGCGAGGAAAATTCGCAATCTAAGGCCCAGGCTATTGCGCAGGTTGAAGCGCAGCTTTCTCAGTTAGAATCTAGTCTTGCTACTTACCGTGTCCAGTATGCAGGTTCAGGTACCCAGCAAGCCTACGCGTCAGGCTTAAGCAGTCAATTGGAGTCTCTCAAATCCCAACACTTGGCAAAGGTTGGTCAGGAATTGACTATTTTAGACCAGAAAATCTTGGAGGTGGAGTCAGGTAGGAAGGTACAGGGAAATCTTTTAGACAAGGGGAAAATTACGGCAAGTGAGGATGGGGTGCTTCATCTTAATCCTGAGACCAGTGATTCTACCATGGTAGCAGAAGGTGCCCTACTAGCCCAACTCTATCCATCTTTGGAAAGAGAAGGAAAAGCCAAGCTAACAGCTTATCTAAGTTCAAAAGATGTAGCAAGGATCAAGGTCGGTGATTCTGTTCGCTATACTACGACTCATGATGCCAAGAATCAATTTTTCCTAGATTCTACTATTACAAGTATTGATGCGACAGCTACTAAGACTGAGAAAGGGAATTTCTTTAAAATCGAGGCGGAGACTAATCTAACTTCGGAGCAGGCTGAAAAACTTCGATATGGGGTGGAAGGTCGCCTGCAGATGATTACGGGCAAGAAAAGTTATCTGCGTTATTATTTGGATCAATTTTTGAACAAAGAGTAATGTTCGTGTTTTTAGAGTTAAATGATTTTAAAACTGTGAGAAAGATTCTTCTTGCAGTTTTTTCTTTATGATTTTTGACGTCACTACGCTATTTATTCGGTTAAATTCTTGTATTTTTTGGTTTTTTATGGTAGAATGTGCTCAAGTAATACGAAAGGCGAACTTTAAAATGTCAAAACAATTGATCTATTCGGGAAAAGCTAAAGATATCTATACAACAGAGGATGAAAATCTTATTATTTCAACTTACAAGGACCAGGCGACTGCTTTCAATGGTGTCAAGAAGGAGCAGATTGCAGGTAAGGGAGTCTTGAATAATCAGATTTCATCTTTTATTTTTGAGAAGTTAAATGCAGCTGGTGTAGCGACTCACTTTGTGGAGAAGCTTTCAGACACGGAGCAACTCAATAAAAAGGTTAAGATTATTCCTTTGGAAGTCGTGCTCCGAAACTACACGGCTGGTTCCTTTTCAAAACGTTTTGGTGTAGACGAAGGAATCGCATTTGAGACTCCGATTGTCGAATTTTACTATAAAAATGATGATTTGGATGACCCGTTTATCAATGACGAACATGTGAAATTCCTACAGATTGCGGATGACCAGCAAATCGCCTACTTGAAGGAAGAAACTCGTCGTATCAATGAACTTTTGAAGGTCTGGTTTGCTGAGATTGGACTTAAGTTGATTGACTTTAAGCTAGAGTTCGGTTTTGACAAGGATGGCAAGATTATCTTATCAGATGAATTTTCACCAGATAACTGCCGCTTGTGGGATGCGGATGGCAACCACATGGATAAGGATGTTTTCCGTAGAGGATTGGGAGAACTAACCGACGTTTATGAAGTTGTTTGGGAGAAGTTGCAAGGTTTGAAATAATCTGTTTGCAACGGAAAACCTTCGTCTCTCAACTAAAAGGACTCAGGCTGAAAAGGTCCCCCAGACCTTTTCACTCCGTAGGGGATTAGGAGAGCTAACAGACGTTTATGAGATTGTTTGGGAAAAGTTGCAGGAATTGAAATAACAACCTCAAGGTCGTTGGGAACATTGCAAGAGCTGAAATAAAGGAATAAGGATTGATGGATAAACGTATTTTTGTTGAAAAAAAGGCTGATTTTCAGGTCAAGTCAGAGAGTTTGGTGAGAGAACTCCAGCATAACTTGGGACTTTCAAGCTTGAAAAGTATTCGTATTGTGCAAGTCTATGATGTCTTTGATTTGGCGGAGGACTTGTTTGCACCTGCAGAGAAGCACATCTTCTCTGAGCAGGTGACCGACCATGTTTTAGATGAAGTATCTGTGCAGGCGGATCTTGCTAACTATGCTTTCTTTGCCATTGAAAGCCTGCCAGGGCAGTTTGACCAGCGTGCAGCTTCTTCGCAAGAAGCCTTGCTTTTGCTGGGAAGTTCGAGTGATGTAACGGTCAATACAGCACAATTGTATTTGGTCAATAAGGATATTGATGCGACTGAGTTGGAAGCGGTCAAGAACTACTTGCTCAACCCAGTTGATTCTCGTTTCAAGGACATCACGACAGGGATTGCCAAGCAGGAATTTTCTGAGTCAGACAAGACCATTCCTAAATTGACTTTCTTTGAAAGCTATAGGGCAGAAGACTTTGCTCGCTACAAGGCCGAGCAAGGGATGGCCATGGAAGTGGATGATTTGCTCTTTATCCAAGACTACTTTAAGTCAATCGGGCGCGTGCCGACTGAGACGGAACTCAAGGTGTTGGACACTTACTGGTCTGACCACTGCCGTCACACGACTTTTGAGACAGAGTTGAAACACATCGACTTTTCAGCTTCTAAATTCCAAAAGCAATTGCAGTCAACCTATGACAAGTATATTGCCATGCGTGATGAGTTGGGCCGTTCTGAAAAACCACAAACCTTGATGGATATGGCGACTATTTTCGGTCGTTATGAGCGTGCTAATGGACGATTGGATGATATGGAAGTTTCTGACGAAATCAATGCCTGCTCAGTTGAAATTGAAGTGGACGTTGATGGTGTGAAAGAGCCATGGCTCCTCATGTTCAAGAACGAAACCCACAACCATCCAACAGAGATTGAGCCATTTGGTGGGGCTGCTACCTGTATTGGTGGAGCCATTCGTGATCCGTTGTCAGGTCGCTCATATGTCTACCAAGCTATGCGTATCTCGGGTGCAGGTGATATTACAGCACCAATCTCTGAAACGCGTGCTGGTAAATTGCCACAACAAGTTATTTCTAAAACAGCTGCTCACGGTTATTCTTCATATGGTAACCAGATTGGGCTTGCAACAACCTACGTTCGTGAGTACTTCCACCCAGGTTTCGTTGCTAAGCGTATGGAGCTAGGTGCCGTTGTCGGTGCGGCTCCTAAGGAAAATGTCGTCCGTGAAAAACCGGAAGCGGGAGATGTGATTATTCTCCTTGGAGGTAAGACTGGACGTGATGGTGTCGGTGGTGCGACAGGTTCTTCTAAGGTTCAAACGGTTGAGTCTGTGGAGACTGCTGGTGCTGAGGTTCAAAAAGGAAATGCCATCGAAGAACGCAAGATTCAGCGCCTCTTCCGTAATGGCAATGTCACTCGTCTGATCAAGAAGTCCAATGACTTTGGGGCAGGCGGCGTCTGTGTGGCTATCGGTGAATTGGCAGACGGTCTTGAAATCGACCTCAACAAGGTGCCTCTTAAATACCAGGGCTTGAATGGTACAGAAATTGCCATCTCTGAATCACAAGAACGGATGGCGGTCGTGGTTCGTCCTGAAGATGTGGATGCCTTCGTTGCCGAATGTAACAAAGAAAATATTGATGCTGTTGTGGTGGCGACAGTAACTGAAAAACCAAATCTTGTCATGCACTGGAATGGTGAGACAATCGTTGACTTGGAGCGTCGTTTCCTTGACACCAATGGTGTGCGCGTGGTTGTCGATGCCAAAGTTGTGGACAAGGATGTCAAACTCCCAGAAGAGCGTCAAACATCTGCTGAAACACTGGAATCAGATACCCTTACGGTTCTATCTGACCTCAACCATGCAAGTCAAAAAGGATTACAGACTGTCTTTGACTGCTCTGTTGGACGCTCAACGGTTAATCACCCACTTGGTGGTCGTTACCAACTCACACCAACTGAGGCATCTGTGCAGAAATTGCCAGTTCAACACGGTGTGACTCATACTGCGTCGGTCATTGCTCAAGGTTTCAACCCATATGTAGCTGAATGGTCTCCATACCACGGTGCTGCTTACGCGGTTATCGAAGCAACTGCTCGTTTGGTGGCTGCTGGTGCCAACTGGTCTAAGGCTCGTTTCTCTTACCAAGAATATTTCGAGCGGATGGACAAGCAAGCAGAGCGTTTTGGTCAGCCAGTAGCCGCCCTTCTAGGCTCTATTGAAGCTCAGATTCAACTTGGCTTGCCATCTATCGGTGGTAAGGACTCCATGTCTGGTACCTTTGAAGAATTGACCGTTCCGCCAACCTTGGTTGCCTTTGGGGTGACGACGGCAGATAGCCGTAAGGTGCTCTCTCCAGAATTTAAAGCTGTTGGGGAAAATATCTACTACATCCCAGGTCAAGCCCTCTCTGCAGAGATTGATTTTGACTTGATTAAGAAAAATTTTGCTCAGTTTGAAGCAAGCCAAGCTGACCATAAAGTGACATCTGCATCAGCTGTCAAATACGGTGGTGTAGTTGAAAGTTTGGCTCTTGCTACCTTTGGAAACTATATTGGTGCAGAGGTGACCTTGCCTGAACTTAAAACAGCTTTGACAGCTCAATTAGGCGGCTTTGTCTTCACATCTCCTGAAGAAATTGCTGGAGTAGAGAAGATTGGACAAACGAAAGCAGACTTTACACTGACTGTCAACGGTGTGAAGCTAGATGGACACAAGCTTGACAGTGCATTTCAAGGGACATTGGAAGAAGTTTACCCAACAGAATTTACCCAAGCGAAAGAACTAGAAGAAGTACCAGCTGTGGCATCAGATGTTGTGATTAAAGCCAAAGAAAAGGTTGAAAAACCTGTGGTTTACATCCCAGTCTTTCCAGGAACCAACTCAGAATATGATTCAGCTAAGGCCTTCGAAAAAGAAGGTGCAGAGGTCAATTTGGTGCCATTCGTGACCTTGAATGAAGAAGCTATTGTCAAGTCAGTTGAAACTATGGTTGACAATATCGACAAGACTAATATTCTCTTCTTTGCCGGTGGATTCTCGGCTGCGGATGAACCAGATGGTTCAGCTAAGTTTATCGTCAATATCCTGCTTAATGAAAAAGTGCGTGTGGCTATTGATAGCTTTATCGCCCGTGGTGGCTTGATTATCGGTATCTGTAATGGATTCCAGGCCTTGGTCAAATCAGGCCTTCTTCCATACGGGAATTTTGAAGATGCTAGCAGTACCAGCCCAACCCTTTTCTACAATGATGCCAACCAACACGTGGCCAAGATGGTGGAAACTCGGATTGCCAATAGCAACTCGCCATGGTTGGCTGGTGTGCAAGTAGGCGATATCCACGCTATTCCTGTTTCGCACGGTGAGGGGAAATTTGTCGTGACGGCCGAGGAATTTGCAGAGCTCCGTGACAATGGCCAAATTTTCAGCCAATACGTTGATTTTGACTGCAAACCAAGTATGGATTCTAAGTACAATCCGAATGGTTCCGTCCATGCCATTGAAGGAATTACCAGCAAGAACGGTCAAATCATTGGTAAAATGGGACACTCAGAACGTTATGAGGATGGTCTTTTCCAAAATATCCCAGGAAATAAAGACCAGCACCTGTTTGCGTCAGCGGTTAAATACTTTACTGGAAAATAAGACTTGCAGATTTTCTAATAGATAGTATCAGTAATGTAAAAGTCATGTAGATTTAGCTCTTGGTGCTACACAAATAAAAATTAGGTATATAAAATGACATACGAAGTAAAATCTCTTAATGAAGAATGTGGTGTTTTCGGTATCTGGGGACATCCAGATGCTGCTAAATTGACCTATTTTGGTCTCCATAGTCTTCAGCACCGTGGTCAGGAGGGGGCAGGAATCCTCTCCAACGATCAGGGACAATTGAAGCGCCATCGTGACATGGGACTTTTATCAGAAGTCTTCAGAAATCCTGCTAATTTGGATAAATTGACGGGAACTGGTGCGATTGGGCATGTGCGTTACGCGACTGCTGGCGAAGCTTCTGTAGATAACATCCAGCCCTTCCTCTTCCGTTTTCACGATATGCAGTTTGGTTTGGATCATAATGGAAATCTGACCAATGCAGCCTCTCTCAAGAAAGAATTGGAACAAAGAGGAGCAATTTTCAGCGCGACTTCGGACTCTGAAATCTTGGCTCACCTCATTCGTCGGAGTCACAATCCGAACTTGATGGGCAAAATCAAAGAAGCGCTCAGCCTTGTCAAAGGTGGTTTTGCCTATATCTTGCTGTTTGAGGATAAGTTGATTGTTGCCCTTGACCCCAATGGCTTCCGTCCCCTTTCTATCGGGAAAATGGCCAACGGAGCGGTGGTTGTTTCCTCTGAAACCTGTGCTTTTGAGGTTATTGGTGCAGAGTGGATTCGTGATTTGAAGCCAGGTGAGATTGTGATCATTGATGACAAGGGCATCCAGTATGATAGCTATACGGATGATACTCAGCTCGCGATTTGTTCTATGGAGTATATCTATTTTGCCCGCCCTGATTCTAACATTCATGGTGTCAATGTTCATACGGCACGGAAACGTATGGGTGCCCAATTGGCGCGTGAATTCAAGCATGAGGCGGATATTGTAGTCGGTGTACCCAATTCTTCACTCAGCGCAGCTATGGGATTTGCGGAAGAGTCTGGGCTACCAAATGAAATGGGCCTCATCAAGAACCAATACACCCAACGTACCTTTATCCAACCGACTCAAGAATTGCGGGAGCAAGGAGTGCGGATGAAACTCTCTGCTGTTTCAGGCGTTGTAAAAGGCAAGCGTGTGGTTATGATTGATGACTCTATTGTACGTGGGACGACCTCTCGTCGTATCGTTCAGCTATTGAAAGAAGCGGGAGCGACTGAAGTTCACGTTGCTATTGGAAGTCCAGCGCTAGCTTATCCATGCTTCTATGGGATTGATATCCAGACCCGTCAGGAGCTGATTGCGGCCAATCATACGGTCGAAGAAACGCGCCAAATCATTGGTGCGGACAGTCTGACCTACCTTTCCGTTGAGGGGTTGATTGATTCAATTGGTATTGAAACGGATGCGCCAAATGGTGGTCTCTGTGTCGCTTATTTTGATGGTGATTACCCAACGCCTCTCTATGACTACGAAGAAGACTATCGTAGAAGTTTGGAAGAAAAGACCAGTTTTTACAAATAGATCACAGATTCTCCATTAAAGAAAAGGAATATAAAAATGACAAATAAGAATGCTTATACTTCACGTCTCACTATTGACTAAAAGCTAAAGCATTTGTCAGTAGACGCTTTGTCTTATAGGATCAAAGCTAGAGCCCTGACTAGTATTTTTAGATAAAATAATTGTTTATCTAAAAATACGTCGCAGTCTT
The DNA here is from genome assembly GCF_013276595.1 of Streptococcus sp. 10824. Taxonomy (NCBI): domain Bacteria; kingdom Bacillati; phylum Bacillota; class Bacilli; order Lactobacillales; family Streptococcaceae; genus Streptococcus; species Streptococcus sp. 10824. Next base: position 25,062 of record NZ_VMLH01000024.1, on the reverse strand, counting down.
TCCCAAAAAAAGAAAAGGAAAAATAAAATGGCAAATAAAAATGCGTACGCTCAATCTGGTGTGGATGTTGAAGCGGGTTATGAAGTTGTTGAACGGATTAAAAAGCACGTGGCTCGTACGGAGCGTGCAGGTGTCATGGGAGCTCTGGGTGGCTTTGGTGGTATGTTTGACCTTTCAAAGACTGGGGTTAAAGAACCTGTCTTGATTTCAGGGACTGATGGTGTCGGAACCAAGCTCATGCTGGCTATCAAGTACGACAAGCACGATACCATCGGTCAGGACTGTGTGGCCATGTGTGTCAATGATATCATTGCTGCAGGTGCGGAGCCCCTCTATTTCCTTGACTACGTAGCGACAGGGAAGAATGAACCAGCTAAGCTAGAACAAGTTGTCGCTGGTGTGGCAGAAGGTTGTGTGCAGGCAGGCGCTGCCCTCATTGGTGGGGAAACGGCTGAAATGCCTGGCATGTACGGCGAAGATGACTATGATTTGGCTGGTTTTGCGGTCGGTGTGGCCGAAAAATCTCAAATCATTGACGGTTCAAAAGTGGCAGAGGGAGATGTTCTTCTCGGACTTGCTTCAAGTGGGATTCATTCCAATGGTTACTCTCTCGTCCGTCGTGTCTTTGCGGATTACACAGGTGAGGAAATCTTGCCAGAATTGGAAGGCAAGCAACTCAAGGAAGTTCTTCTTGAGCCGACTCGTATCTATGTCAAGGCTGTTTTGCCACTCATCAAGGAAGAGTTGATCAACGGCATTGCCCACATCACAGGCGGTGGCTTTATCGAGAATGTCCCTCGTATGTTTGCAGCTGACTTGGCTGCTGAGATTGAGGAAGACAAGGTTCCAGTTTTACCGATTTTCAAAGCCCTTGAAAAATACGGTCAGATCAAACACGAAGAAATGTTTGAAATCTTCAATATGGGTGTGGGACTTATGCTAGCAGTTAGCCCTGAAAATGTAAGTCGTGTCAAGGAATTGTTGGATGAACCAGTCTATGAAATTGGTCGTATCGTCAAGAAAGAAAACGAAAGTGTCATCATCAAATGAAAAAAATAGCAGTTTTTGCCTCTGGTAATGGCTCAAATTTTCAGGTGATAGCGGAACAATTTCCAGTAGAGTTTGTCTTTTCAGACCATCGTGACGCCTATGTGCTCGAACGTGCAGACAAGCTTGGTGTCCTGTCCTACGCTTTTGAACTCAAGGAGTTTGAGAACAAGGCAGACTACGAAGCGGCCCTTGTCGAACTCTTGGAAGAGCACCAGATTGACTTGGTTTGTCTAGCAGGCTACATGAAAATTGTTGGGCCAACCTTATTGGCAGCCTATGAAGGCCGAATCATCAACATTCATCCAGCCTACCTGCCAGAATTTCCAGGAGCTCATGGGATTGAGGACGCTTGGAATGCTGGTGTTGCTGAGAGTGGCGTGACCATTCACTGGGTGGACTCAGGTGTAGATACAGGGAAGATTATCAAACAAGTGCGTGTGCCACGGCTGGCTGATGATACCATAGAAAGCTTTGAAGCTCGCATCCATGAGGCAGAGTACAAGCTCTATCCTCAAGTGTTGGAGAGTTTAGGGGTGGGGAGAAGATAAGAAGTAAATCAAGTTTTGATTGTGCAATAGTGCTAGGAGAAAAAATGATTGAACTGAAATTAGTAGATGAGAGCAGTTTTCAGGCAGTGCTGGATTTGAAAATATCTGAAGCTGATGAACAAGCACGTTTCGTGTCTCCAAATGTACGCTCTTTAGCGGACGCATGGCTCTACCGAGAGAATGGGGATGTGTTTCCAATGGCAATCTATTGGAATAAGCTTGTAGTTGGTTTTCTCCTGTTGGAGATAGATAAGGATGAAGCGGAATACTTTATCTGGAGGATAATGATTGGCCAGCAGTACCAAGGAAGAGGTTATGGACGAAAAGCCGTGGAAGTTCTGATCAAAAAGGCTCAGATGGATAGCGCTTGCAATCATATTATCGCAGATTATGTGGTTGGAAATGAAAAAATGAAGCACCTGTTGACTAGTTTGGGTTTTCAGGAAACAGGATTTATAGAAGAAAATAATGAAGTTGTTATGCGCTTGGACCTAAAGAAAGAGGAATAGAATGACGAAAAAAGCTTTAATCAGCGTCTCAGACAAAGCGGGCATTGTTGAATTTGCCCAAGAACTAAAAAAACTTGGTTGGGATATCATCTCAACAGGTGGTACCAAGGTTGCCCTTGATAATGCTGGGGTGAAGACCATTGCCATCGATGATGTGACTGGTTTTCCAGAAATGATGGATGGTCGTGTGAAGACCCTCCACCCAAATATCCACGGAGGGCTTCTCGCTCGTCGTGACTTGGATAGCCACTTGGAAGCGGCTAAGGACAACAAGATTGAGCTCATTGACCTTGTGGTGGTCAATCTCTATCCATTCAAGGAAACCATTCTCAAACCAGACGTGACGTACGCTGATGCAGTTGAAAACATCGATATCGGCGGGCCTTCTATGCTTCGTTCAGCGGCTAAAAACCACGCTAGCGTAACGGTTGTGGTAGACCCTTCTGACTATGCAGTGGTTTTGGACGAGTTGTCAGCCAATGGTGAAACGACTTACGAAACGCGTCAACGTTTGGCAGCCAAGGTTTTCCGTCACACAGCAGCTTATGATGCCTTGATTGCAGAGTATTTTACAACTCAAGTGGGTGAAAGTAAGCCTGAAAAGTTGACTTTGACCTATGTTCTCAAACAAGCTATGCGTTACGGTGAGAACCCTCAACAAGACGCGGATTTCTACCAAAAAGCTTTGCCAACAGACTACTCAATTGCATCAGCCAAACAGCTCAACGGTAAGGAATTATCCTTTAACAATATCCGTGATGCGGATGCTGCCATTCGTATCATTCGTGATTTCAAAGATCGTCCAACCGTTGTGGCTCTCAAACATATGAATCCATGTGGAATTGGTCAAGCTGACGACATCGAGACTGCTTGGGACTATGCTTATGAGTCTGACCCAGTCTCAATTTTCGGTGGAATCGTCGTTCTCAACCGTGAGTTGGATGTTGCGACAGCTGAGAAGATGCATGGTGTTTTCCTTGAAATCATCATCGCACCAAGTTATACGGATGAAGCGCTAGCTATTTTGACTAATAAAAAGAAAAACTTGCGTATCCTTGCCTTGCCATTTGATGCTCAAGAGGCTAGCGAAGTGGAAGCAGAATACACAGGTGTTGTCGGTGGACTTCTGGTACAAAACCAAGACGTGGTCAAAGAAAGCCCAGCTGACTGGCAAGTGGTGACCAAACGCCAGCCAACTGAGACAGAAGCGACTGCTCTTGAGTTTGCTTGGAAAGCTATCAAGTACGTCAAATCAAACGGTATCATCGTAACCAATGACCACATGACACTTGGTGTCGGTCCGGGTCAAACTAACCGTGTGGCTTCTGTTCGCATCGCTATTGATCAAGCTAAAGACCGTCTTGACGGCGCTGTTCTTGCTTCGGATGCCTTCTTCCCATTTGCGGATAATGTGGAAGAAATCGCCAAAGCAGGGATCAGGGCTATCATCCAGCCGGGTGGATCCGTCCGTGACCAAGAGTCTATCGAAGCTGCTGACAAATATGGCTTGACAATGGTCTTTACAGGTGTGAGACATTTTAGACATTAAGAACGTTAAAGGGAAGAAAACAGTTTCTTTCCTTTTTTGCGTAAAAATGCGGATTGAAATAAGATTAAAACGAACGTTTGTGGTATAATATTATTAAATAATTCGCAAAAGAGGTTGAGGGATGAAGCTGTTAGTTGTCGGTTCGGGTGGTCGTGAACATGCGATTGCTAAGAAGTTGCTTGAGTCAAAAGACGTTGAAAAAGTATTTGTGGCTCCTGGGAATGATGGGATGACTCTGGATGGTCTGGAATTAGTAAATATCTCTATTTCCGAACATTCTGAATTGATTGAGTTTGTAAAAGCCAACGATATTGCTTGGACCTTTATCGGTCCAGATGACGCCCTTGCGGCTGGTATCGTGGATGATTTCAATGCGGCAGGACTCAAAGCTTTTGGTCCGACTAAGGCTACGGCTGAACTTGAGTGGTCTAAGGATTTTGCTAAGGAAATCATGGTCAAATACGGCGTTCCGACAGCAACCTATGGCACATTCTCAGATTTCGAGGAAGCCAAGGCCTATATAGAAAAGCAGGGTGCGCCCATCGTAGTCAAGGCGGATGGCTTGGCGCTTGGGAAGGGTGTTGTCGTTGCGGAGACGGTTGAGCAAGCAGTCGAAGCAGCTCACGAGATGCTTTTGGACAATAAATTTGGTGACTCAGGTGCGCGTGTGGTTATTGAGGAATTCCTCGACGGAGAGGAATTTTCACTTTTTGCCTTTGTCAATAGAGACAAGTTCTACATCATGCCAACAGCTCAGGACCACAAACGTGCATACGATGGCGACAAGGGACCTAACACTGGTGGGATGGGGGCCTATGCGCCAGTTCCACACTTACCACAGAGTGTAGTTGATACAGCGGTTGAGACTATTGTCAAGCCAATCCTTGAAGGGATGATCAAAGAAGGCCGTCCGTATCTTGGCATCCTCTATGCAGGGCTTATCCTGACAGCAGAAGGTCCTAAAGTCATCGAGTTCAATGCTCGCTTTGGAGATCCTGAAACACAGATTATCTTGCCTCGTTTGACATCTGACTTTGCACAAAATATTACAGATATTCTGGATAGCAAGGAGCCAAACATCACCTGGACGGATAAGGGTGTGACTCTGGGTGTGGTTGTCGCATCAAACGGCTACCCGCTAGACTATGAAAAAGGTGTCAAGTTGCCAGCCAAAACCGATGGCGACATTATCACCTATTATGCAGGGGCTAAGTTTGCAGAAAATAGCAGAGCACTGCTATCAAATGGCGGACGTGTCTATATGCTCGTTACCACAGCAGACACTGTAAAGGATGCCCAAAACACCATCTACAGCCAACTCGCCCAACAAAAAATAGAAGGACTCTTCTACCGAACAGATATCGGAAGCAAGGCAATTAAGTAAAGATATAAGAATAACGCGCCGTAGTCGCCAAACACGATAATGGTCGTCGTGGTGAAAAGACCAGAACAGTGAATGTTCTGGTCAGGGGGAAACTTTGAGACCTTAGGCTCAAAGTTTAGGAATGAAACCGAAGGTTTGCTTCCGTCCCCACCACCTAAGACCATTATCAAAAAAGAAGAAAAAAGGAAAAATTATGACTAAACCAATTATTTCCATCATCATGGGCTCAAAATCCGACTGGGCAACCATGCAAAAAACAGCAGAAGTCCTAGACCGCTTCGGTGTAGCCTACGAGAAGAAGGTTGTCTCTGCCCACCGCACACCAGACCTCATGTTCAGACATGCCGAAGAAGCTCGTAGCCGTGGCATCAAGGTCATTATCGCAGGTGCAGGTGGCGCAGCCCACTTGCCAGGAATGGTAGCTGCCAAAACAACCCTTCCAGTCATTGGCGTGCCAGTCAAATCTCGTGCCCTTAGTGGCGTGGATTCACTCTATTCTATCGTTCAGATGCCGGGTGGGGTGCCTGTTGCGACAATGGCTATCGGTGAAGCTGGTGCGACAAATGCGGCTCTCTTCGCCCTCCGTCTTCTTTCAGTAGAGGATCAAGCTATCGCGACGGCTTTGGCAGATTTTGCAGAAGAACAAGGAAAAATCGCAGAGGAGTCGTCAAATGAGCTCATCTAAAACAATCGGAATTATCGGTGGCGGTCAACTGGGTCAGATGATGGCCATTTCTGCTATCTACATGGGCCACAAGGTTATCGCGCTAGATCCTGCGGCGGATTGCCCGGCTTCTCGCGTGGCGGAAATCATTGTGGCACCTTATAACGATGTGGACGCCCTCCGTCAGTTGGCAGACCGTTGCGATGTCCTCACTTACGAGTTTGAAAATGTCGACGCTGACGGTTTGGATGCCGTTATCAAGGATGGACAACTCCCTCAAGGAACAGATCTGCTCCGCATTTCGCAAAATCGTATTTTTGAAAAGGACTTTTTGTCAAACAAGGCTCAAGTCACTGTGGCACCCTACAAGGTCGTGACTTCTAGCCTAGACTTGGCAGATATCGACTTGTCGAAAAACTATGTCCTCAAGACTGCGACTGGTGGCTACGATGGTCATGGACAAAAGGTTATTCGTTCAGAAGCAGACTTGGAAGCAGCCTATGCGCTAGCAGACTCAGCAGACTGCGTCTTGGAAGAATTTATCAACTTTGACCTTGAGATTTCTGTCATCGTGTCAGGAAATGGCAAGGAGGTGACGTTTTTCCCAGTTCAGGAAAATATCCACCGCAACAATATCCTGTCTAAGACCATCGTACCAGCCCGCATTTCTGAAAGTCTAGCAGACAAGGCTAAAGCTATGGCAGTGCGAATCGCAGAACAACTCAACTTGTCTGGAACTCTCTGTGTGGAAATGTTTGCGACAGCTGATGACATCATTGTCAATGAGATTGCTCCACGACCACACAACTCAGGCCATTACTCTATTGAAGCCTGTGATTTCTCTCAGTTTGACACCCATATTCTCGGTGTTCTCGGAGCACCATTGCCAGCCATAAAACTACATGCGCCTGCCGTCATGCTTAACGTTCTCGGCCAGCATGTTGAGGTCGCTAAAAAATATGTCACAGAAAATCCAAGCGCCCATCTCCACATGTATGGTAAAATAGAAGCAAAGCATAATCGTAAGATGGGACATGTGACTTTGTTTAGTGATGTACCGGATAGTGTGGAAGAGTTTGGGGAAGGGATTGATTTTTAGGACAAGTTCATGATACAAATTATCGTTAATACATTTATTGAAAAGGATAAGACTGGAGCAGTTGTCGAAGTCTTGTATGCCAGTGCTGACCAAGATAAGGTACAAGCTAAATATGAAGAACTAGCTGCACAATACCCCGAAAATTATTTAGCTATCTATGATGTACCGCTGGATACGGATTTGAATATACTAGATCATTACCCGTCTGTGTTTATTGGAAAAGAGGAGTTTGAGTAGAAATCTTGCTTTACCTAGATAGCTTATTCCCAACAGCTTAAGAAGAAAGGAAAAATGAACAACATGATCAACCGTTACTCTCGCCCTGAGATGGCGAATATTTGGAGTGAAGAAAATAAATACCGTGCTTGGCTTGAGGTGGAAATCTTGGCTGATGAGGCGTGGGCTGAGTTAGGGGAAATCCCTAAGGAAGATGTGGCTTTGATTCGTGAGAAGGCGGACTTTGACATCGACCGTATTTTGGAAATTGAGCAGGAGACGCGCCACGATGTGGTGGCTTTCACGCGTGCGGTTTCTGAGACTCTTGGTGAAGAGCGCAAGTGGGTTCACTATGGCTTGACTTCTACTGACGTGGTGGACACGGCCTATGGTTACCTCTACAAGCAGGCCAACGACATCATCCGTCGTGACCTTGAAAACTTCACTAATATCATCGCTGACAAGGCCAAGGAGCACAAGTTCACCATCATGATGGGGCGTACTCATGGTGTGCACGCTGAGCCGACAACTTTTGGTCTTAAATTGGCAACTTGGTATAGCGAAATGAAACGCAATATCGAGCGTTTTGAGCATGCGGCTGCTGGTGTGGAAGCTGGTAAGATTTCTGGTGCGGTTGGGAACTTTGCCAACATCCCACCATTTGTAGAGGAATACGTCTGCGACAAGCTTGGTATCCGTGCCCAAGAAATCTCTACACAAGTCCTTCCTCGTGACCTTCACGCTGAGTACTTTGCGGTTCTTGCCAGCATTGCGACTTCAATCGAACGTATGGCGACTGAGATTCGTGGTTTGCAAAAATCTGAACAACGCGAAGTGGAAGAATTCTTTGCTAAGGGACAAAAAGGGTCTTCAGCAATGCCTCACAAACGCAACCCAATCGGTTCTGAAAACATGACTGGTCTGGCGCGTGTCATTCGTGGTCACATGATTACGGCTTATGAAAACGTCGCTCTCTGGCACGAACGCGATATTTCTCACTCATCAGCTGAGCGTATCATCACACCAGATACGACCATTTTGATTGACTACATGCTCAACCGTTTTGGAAATATCGTCAAGAACTTGACAGTCTTCCCAGAAAATATGATCCGAAACATGAACTCGACTTTTGGTCTTATCTTTAGCCAACGGGCTATGTTGACATTGATTGAAAAAGGCATGACCCGTGAGCAAGCCTATGACTTGGTGCAACCAAAAACAGCCTACTCTTGGGACAACCAAGTAGACTTTAAACCACTTCTTGAAGCAGATCCAGAAGTGACATCACGCCTCACTCAAGAAGAAATCGACGAAATTTTCAACCCAGTTTATTACACCAAACGAGTGGATGATATTTTTGAACGTCTAGGACTAGGTGATTAATTAAAAAATAAACAGCGAGCTTCAATCTCGCTGTTTATTTTTTATCGAAAAGACTTAGTCTTCTTTTCTTTTAGTGAGTCCATAGGCTGCTAGTGTGGCCATGAGTCCTGCGACTACTAGTCCTGCAGAATCGTGAGTTCCTGTTTCAGGAAGTTTTTTCTCTATTACCACAGGAGCTGGATCTTGAGGAAGAGCTTTGCTTTCTTCAGCAGGAGCAGTTGATGGAGCTGGTTGGCTTAGGATTTCTAGTTTTGGTTTTTCTTCAGCAATAGCGGCTTGTCCGTTTTCATCGCCTACATGTGTTACCATAGTTCCGACTTCGACTATTTGAGTAACGGCTTCCTGTGCTACGACACTATTTACGAGTGTTTTCACTTCCTTACCATCGGCAGAAGTGCTCACAGAGTAGAAGTTGCTACGATGTCCATTGACACCCTTAGTAATGACTTGTGTTTTTCCTTTGAGTAAGAGTGGATTTTCACGAGTCACTGTGGTAAATGGAATTTCTTCTTCTTGGATATCCAGTCTAGGTTTTACCTCAGTAGTTGGTGCAAGACCACTTTCATCACCCTTGTGAGTTACAGGAGCGCCAACTTCAACCACTTGGTTTATAACTTCTTTGGTTACCTGGCTATCAAGGACTGTTTCTGTTGTTTTTCCATTTTCAGTGAGTACAGAGATGTAATGAGTTCGTTCACCTTTGACTCCTGCTGTGATAATATTTTCCTGACCAGCTGGGAGGTTAGGATTTTCTTTCTTGATAACTTCAAATGGAATTTCTTCAGTTCTTGTGATGAGTTCTGGTCTGGTTTCAACATTGGCAGCCACTTCATTTTCATCTAGGCTTCCTGAATGAGTTGCAGCTGGTTTGAGGCCTTGAAGAGCGGCTTTTAGGTTGGCTACAAGTGTGTCAAGCTCAGCTTGTTTATTACGGTTGAGGTTGTAATTTAGAGCTGTTTTAGCTGCGTCAAGGGCCTCAAGACTTTCTTTACTATATCCTTCTAAGTTTGTAGGAATTTTAGCTAATTCTTCGCGGAGAGCATTATAATTAGCACGGAAGTAGTCTTTGTTGTGGTCTGCAAAGGCAGTCATGAGTTCAAAGATTTCCTCTTCCTTGTACTCAGCGCTTGGTCTATCTGCCCAGATTGAAAGCATACTTCCGACTGTTGGAAGATCTACTTCAGGATATTTGGTAGAAGCTAGTTGATTGAATGGAACTTTACCAGAATTTTCAACTGCTTTTGAAAGAGGGTAAGCTTCATCTTGTTTGTGATTGCCTATAACATAATACCAGTCACCGTTGGTATTCAAGAATTTATAGCCTTTGCTTGCTAGGTATTGAGGTGATGCGAGGTTATATCCCCACCAGCCTTTAGACCAGTAAGAAATCAAGACATCTTTGTCAAACTGAACATCGTCCTTGTCTTCATAGTAGAAGCCATCGTTGAAGGCCATTGGTTGAAGCCCTCTTTCTTTGGCCATAGCTGCGAGGGTGTTGGCATATTCGGCAAATTTGCCATAGAGTTGATACCACTTGAGGTAGTACCAGCCTTGGGCACTAGTCGCATCGTTGGCGTATTCGTCAGTACCAAAGTTGAAAATCTTTGTTTTACCTGCAAAGAAGTCCATGTATTTACCGATGAGGGCTTTTACAAAGTTCATCGCTTCTTCGTTTTTCAAGTCCATAGTTGTTTTTGAAACTTTATCAAAGTGGGCTTGAGGATTTTTAATACCTAATTTTTCCATGGCAACCAGCATAGCATCCATGTGACCTGGACTGTTAATAGCTGGGATGAGACCAATGTCCTTAGATTTAGCGTATTCAATTAGCTCTGTCACTTCTGCCTGTGTTAGTGCAGTACCGTTTGGATCGTCGTAGTAAGCTTTAGTTCCTTCGATAATAGCTTTTTTAACGTCATCACTAGCATAGGTTTTTCCGTTGGCAGTAATGGTCATATCATTGAGTAGAAAGCGAAGTCCGTCATTTCCTAGAAGGAGATGGACATCAGAATATCCGAGCTCACTGGCCTTGTCTACGATGCGTTTGAGCTGGTCCAGAGTAAAGTATTTGCGTCCAGCATCGATGGAAATGACTTTATTCTTATTCAGTTTTTCAAGTTCGCGTTTAGCATCTTCTTCTTTTTGAGCTTCTGGTGTAAAGACTAAGTTTTTAATAGCTTCTTGAAGGTTAACAATTGCTTGGTTAATGGTATCTTGTTGAGCACGACTGAGATTGCTATCGAGTGAACGGATTGCTTTTTCAGCCTCTTTGACAGCAGCAAAACTTTCAGCAGTATAGCGGTTAAAGTCTTTTGGAATAGTTTCTAGTGCTTTTTCTGCAGGTTGATAGTTGGCTGCGAAGTATTCAGCGTTGGCATTTGCAAAATGACGCATGAGTTTGAAGAGGCGAGATGGAGAATAACGTGCAGATGGGGTATCGGCCCAAGCAGCTACCATACCACCGATGATTGGGACATCAGCTCCTTCTGTTTTTGGTACAGAAGTGATTGGTGTGTTTTTAATACCATTGAGCCCCTGATCGAGATTGTACCAACCTTGGTCATCAGCGTTTCGTCCAAGAACGTAGTACCAAGCATCATTGGTATTAAGGATTTGGTGACCTTTTTCAGCTAGTAGTTTAGAAGAAGCAACGTCGTAGCCCCCCCAACCACCAGTCCACATAGAAACGATGATGTCTTTGTCAAAACTACCAAAGCTTGTGTCTCCATTGTAGTAGATACCGTCGTTAAAGGCCATTGGTTTGAGACCGTTAGATTTTACAATACGAGCGAGATCATTAGCGTAAGAGATGAATTTTTCATATCCTTTTTCAGGGTAACCTTCATTTGGATAATATTTATCAGCTTGAAGCACACTCCAACCTTTAGCATCTGTCGCATCATTAGCATATTCATCTAGTCCAATATTGAAAATTTCAGATTTGTTAGAGAAGTAGTTAGCGTATTTGTCAATCAGAGTTTTTGTGAAATCGACTGCTTGTTTATTATTTAAGTCAACAGTTCGTTCCGATTTTTTACCAAAATAATCAAAGTTAGGATTCTCAATGCCAAGTTCTTTCATAGCATGGAGCATAGCATCCATATGTCCAGGACTATTGACAGTTGGAATTACTCCAATTCCTTTATCTTTGGCATAATTAATCAAATCTGTCATCTGACTTTCAGTGAGATGGTTACCATTTGGATCATCGTAATAGGCATTTGTTCCATTTTCAATGGCGCGTTTGACATCATCATTAGAGTAGGTTTTATCGCCCACTTTCATAGACATATCATCCAACATGAAACGGAGGCCATCGTTACCTACCAAGAGATGAAGATCTGTGTAACCATATTCTTTAGCTTTGTCGATAATTTCTTTGAGTTGCTCAGGTGAGAAATATTTACGTCCGGCATCAATTGAAACGATTTTTCGTTTAGCTAATTTTTCATTTTCAGTTGTAGCACGTTCCTTTCCTGCCTCTGTTGCTGGTTTGTCAGCCTCAGCTTTCGTTTCATCTTTTTTAGCTGATTTTTCCTTGTCAGCTTCTGACTTATCAGTCTTGTCTGTATCCGACTCTTTAGAATTAGCCTCTTTCTGCTCTTCCTTTTTAGGGCTAGCTTCTTCTGCCTTTTTATTAGCAGTTTCTTTTTCAGCAGAAGTTGGAGTTACCACTTCTGCTTTATCACTAGGAATTGAACTAACTTCCTCTTGTGGTTTTTCTTCTGTTTTTGGAAGACTAGCTACCTTATCAGTAGCTGGAGTTTCTGTTTCTACAGTTTTTGGAGTTTCTGGTTGAAGCTCTGCTTTAGGTGTTTCCTCAGTCCGATTTTCGGATGGTTGAGGGGAATCAGAAACCGTATGGATGGTCGGTTGGTTTTCTGTAGTAGTAGGAGTAACTCCATCGGCTGCAACAGTCTGTGCTTGGAAGGCAAATCCAATTAGAACAGAAGCTGCTCCTACAGCGTATTTACGAATAGAAAAACGCTGTTGTTTTTCATGTTTCATTGCAAAACCTCCTGATTGCATTGTTATATTGATAGCGATTATATAAATCAACGCCTTTATTTTATTTCTTATATTAACGAGAGTCAAGAGGAGATGACAAAAAACTATAATAAGTATAAAAAAATATAAAATTTAAGCTTAAGATTTCAGATTGGTCAGAAAAAATATGTATATATATCTAGTATAATTTTTGGTTCTATTTCTATAAAATATTCCACAAATTATAGAATCTTCCAAAAATAGGTAAGCGCTACCTTTTTGGTGTGGTATAATAAGCATAGAAAAAGCCCGAGCGATTAGGCTCAGGCTTTCTTCTTAGTGATCACGGTCACATGAGATGAATTTAATCTTGTAGTAATCAGATCGTTTGTAAGTTTCACTGTATTCTAAAACTTGGCCAGTTGATTCGAGTTTGGTGATTTTAGTTTGTAGGACAGTAGGGAATTGTTCATCGACTCCGAGGACTGAAGCCGCATGTTCTGGAGTTGGAAAGACTATTTCGTTGATTTCTTCAAAGTGTTCATCATTCATGTGAATGTGGTAGTCTAACTTGAAACGATTATAGATAGAACTATAGTATTCAAGGTTTGGATAATTTGCGTTGATATATTGTTCTGGGATGTAGGATGTATGGTAGATATAAACGACACCGTTTGATTCGCGGATACGTTCAATCTTGTAGTAGAATTGATCGCCACGTAGACCCAATTTTTCCAAGTAAACGAGCTTGTTTCCGCGTTCAATTGAAAGAACAGTTACCTTATCATCTTTAGCATTAAAGAGTTCAATATCTGAAAACTCTACAAGCTTGTGTTTGCGTGCACGTGAAACGAAGGTTCCTTTTCCTTGTTGGCGGACAATATAGCCATCTTTAGCAAGGTCGTTTAAGGCGCGGACAACTGTGATAGAGCTGACATCGTACATTGAAATGAGCTCTGCTTCAGTGTAAAATTTATCTCCACTGCTAAACTGCCCAGAGATGATTTTATTTTTTAATTCGTCTTTTATGTATTGATATTTGGGAATTGCCATATTTTTACCTCTATTTTCCTTCTCCATAGAAAATTTTACCATAAAAGCGAAAAAAATAGTAGTCTTTTGAATAAAAAATTAGATAACAGATTAAAAAATTAAGTTACATAGGCATTGTACGTATTTTATAAATGTATTTTGTGCAAAATTATTTTAGGTTCTCTATTCCGAATTTAAAGAGCGTTTGAAATGGGTCTGAAAATGTTTGAAATTAATTGAACGTGTGTATAATAGTAAAATTGCAGTAAATATCCCTACAATTTCTATTGACAATTCAAACAGATTGGTTTATAATGACTATAACAACAAATGAAAGAGCAAACTTTCGCAGTCAGAAGGTAGTTTTATGACACGATTTGAGATACGGGATGATTTTTATCTCGATGGAAAATCATTTAAGATTTTATCTGGCGCCATTCATTATTTTAGGGTTCCTCCAGAAGATTGGTATCATTCGCTCTATAACTTGAAGGCTCTTGGTTTTAATACAGTAGAGACTTATGTGGCCTGGAATTTACACGAGCCTCGTGAGGGTGAGTTTCACTTTGAAGGAGCTCTGGATTTGGAGCGATTTCTTCAGACAGCACAGGATTTGGGTCTCTACGCTATCGTTCGTCCGTCACCCTTCATCTGTGCGGAGTGGGAATTCGGTGGCTTACCAGCTTGGCTTTTAACCAAAGATATGAGGCTTCGTTCCTCAGATCCTGCTTATATTGAAGCTGTCGGTCGCTACTATGACCAGCTCTTGTCACGGTTGGTACCACATTTGTTGGACAATGGTGGCAATATACTTATGATGCAGGTTGAAAATGAGTATGGTTCTTATGGCGAAGATAAGGCTTACCTAAGAGCAATTCGACAGTTGATGGAAGAACGTGGCGTAACCTGTCCCCTCTTTACATCAGATGGTCCCTGGAGAGCTACTCTGAAAGCTGGAACCTTAATCGAAGATGACCTCTTTGTGACAGGGAACTTTGGTTCTAAGGCACCTTATAACTTTTCACAGATGCAGGAATTCTTTGATGAACATGGTAAGAAATGGCCACTCATGTGTATGGAGTTCTGGGATGGCTGGTTCAATCGTTGGAAAGAACCGATTATCACACGGGATCCAAAAGAGTTGGCAGATGCAGTTCGAGAGGTTTTGGAACAAGGCTCCATCAATCTCTACATGTTCCATGGTGGTACAAACTTTGGCTTCATGAATGGTTGCTCAGCTCGAGGAACCTTGGACCTGCCACAAGTTACATCTTATGATTACGATGCCCTTCTGGATGAAGAAGGAAATCCAACTGCCAAATATCTGGCGGTCAAGAAGATGATGGCAACACATTTTCCAGAGTATCCGCAGTTGGAACCACTCTACAAAGAGAGTATGGAGTTGGATTCTATTCCACTAGTTGAAAAAGTTTCCTTGTTTGAAACCTTGGATAGCTTGTCAAGTCCGATAGAAAGTCTCTATCCTAAAAAGATGGAGGAGTTGGGACAAAGCTATGGTTACCTACTCTATCGAACAGAAACAAACTGGGATGCAGAAGAAGAAAGACTTCGTATCATTGATGGTCGAGATAGGGCCCAGCTGTATGTCGATGGTCAGTGGGTTAAAACCCAATATCAGACAGAGATTGGGGAAGATATTTTTTATCAAGGTGAAAAGAAAGCGCTATCTAGAATAGATATCTTGGTAGAAAATATGGGGCGTGTCAACTATGGACATAAGTTCTTAGCAGATACGCAACGTAAGGGAATTCGGACAGGGGTTTGTAAGGATTTGCACTTCTTACTAAACTGGAAACACTATCCACTCCCACTAGATAATCCTGAGAAAATTGATTTTTCAAAAGGATGGGCAGAAGGACAACCAGCCTTTTACGCTTTCGACTTTACTGTCGAAGCGCCAAAAGATACTTACCTAGACTTATCTGAGTTTGGTAAGGGAGTTGCCTTTGTCAATGGGCAGAACCTAGGACGTTTTTGGAACGTCGGCCCTACTCTCTCGCTTTATATTCCTCATAGCTTCCTCAAGGAAGGTGCCAACCGCATCATTATCTTTGAAACAGAAGGTCAATATAAAGAAGAGATTTATTTAACTCGTAAACCTACACTAAAACACATAAAGGGGGAAAACTTATGACAATTGTAGGATGCCGTATCGATGGACGTTTGATCCACGGACAAGTAGCCAACCTTTGGGCTGGAAAACTAAATGTTTCACGTATTATGGTTGTAGATGACGAAGTTGTCAACAACGACGTTGAAAAGAGTGGTTTGAAACTTGCGACACCACCAGGTGTGAAGCTCAGTATCTTGCCAGTTGAGAAAGCAGCAGCCAATATTCTTGCTGGTAAATACGATAGCCAACGTCTCTTTATCGTGGCTCGTAAACCAGACCGCTTCCTTGGTTTGGTAGAAGCAGGTGTACCACTTGAAACCCTTAATGTTGGGAATATGTCTCAAACACCAGAAACTCGCTCCATCACACGTTCTATCAACGTAGTAGACAAGGATGTGGAAGATTTCCACAAACTGGCAGAAAAAGGTGTTAAACTTACTGCTCAAATGGTTCCAAATGATCCAATTTCAGACTTTTTGAGCTTATTAAAATAGGAAAAAAATTTTTAGGAGGTCATTGTTATGATACAATGGTGGCAAATTTTACTTCTCACTTTGTACTCAGCTTATCAAATATGTGATGAGTTGACGATCGTTTCATCTGCAGGTTCCCCTGTATTTGCTGGTTTCATTACTGGTTTAATCATGGGAGATGTGACTACTGGTTTGCTTATCGGTGGTAACTTGCAACTGTTCGTTCTTGGGGTTGGTACCTTCGGTGGTGCTTCTCGTATCGACGCAACTTCTGGTGCGGTTCTTGCGACAGCCTTCTCTGTTTCACAAGGAATTGATGCACCGCTTGCAATTACTACAATCGCTGTACCAGTAGCATCTCTCTTGACTTACTTCGACGTTCTTGGACGTATGACTACTACCTTCTTCGCTCACCGTGTGGATGCTGCAATTGAACGCTTTGACTATAAAGGTATTGAACGCAACTACCTACTTGGTGCGATTCCTTGGGCTTTATCTCGTGCCCTTCCAGTCTTCTTTGCCCTTGCTTTTGGTGGTGAATTTGTACAACACGTAGTAGACTTCGTTACAAAATACCAATGGGTTGCAGATGGTTTGACGCTTGCAGGACGTATGCTTCCAGGTCTTGGATTTGCAATCTTGCTTCGTTACCTTCCAGTTAAACGTAACCTTCACTACCTTGCTATGGGATTTGGTTTGACAGCTATGTTGACTGTTCTTTACTCATATGTAACAGGTCTTGGTGGCGCTGTTGCTGGTATCGTAGGTACTCTTCCCGCTGAAGTTGCTGAAAAAATTGGTTTCGTGAACAACTTCAAAGGTTTGTCTATGATTGGTATCTCTATCGTAGGTATCTTCCTTGCAGTGCTTCACTTCAAAAATAGCCAAAAAGTAGCTGTAGTAGCACCTTCTACACCATCAGAAAGTGGGGAAATCGAAGATGACGAATTCTAATTACAAACTAACAAAAGAAGATTTTAATCAAATCAACAAACGTAGCTTGTTTACTTTCCAATTAGGTTGGAACTACGAACGTATGCAAGCTTCTGGTTACCTTTACATGATCTTGCCTCAATTGCGTAAAATGTATGGTGATGGAACTCCTGAATTGAAAGAAATGATGAAAGTTCATACTCAATTCTTCAATACTTCACCATTCTTCCATACCATTATCGCTGGTTTTGACCTTGCCATGGAAGAAAAAGATGGTGTGGGTTCAAAAGACGCCGTTAACGGTATCAAGACAGGTTTGATGGGACCATTCGCTCCTCTTGGGGATACAATCTTTGGTTCACTTGTACCTGCTATCATGGGGTCAGTCGCAGCAACTATGGCTATCGCTGGCCAACCTTGGGGTATCTTCCTTTGGATTGCAGTTGCAGTTGCTTATGACATCTTCCGTTGGAAACAGTTGGAATTTGCCTACAAAGAAGGGGTTAACCTTATCAACAACATGCAAAGTACCTTGACAGCTTTGATTGACGCTGCATCTGTACTTGGTGTCTTCATGATGGGTGCTCTTGTAGCAACAGTGATTAACTTTGAAATTTCTTACAAGTTGCCAATCGGTGAAAAGATGATTGATTTCCAAGACATCTTGAACCAAATCTTTCCACGTTTGCTTCCAGCAATCTTTACTGCCTTTATCTTCTGGTTGCTTGGTAAGAAAGGTATGAACTCTACTAAAGCTATCGGTATTATTATCGTACTTGCTTTGGCTCTTTCTGCCCTTGGTCACTTTGCATTTGGAATGTAATTCCTTATGACCAAATCATTAATTTTGGTGAGTCATGGTCGCTTCTGTGAGGAGCTTAAAGGTAGCACAGAAATGATTATGGGCCCACAAGACAACATTTACACAGTAGCTCTTCTTCCAGAAGATGGCCCAGAAGACTTTACTGCAAAATTCGAAGCTGCTATTGAAGGAGTGGATGATTTCCTAGTCTTTGCGGATCTTCTCGGTGGGACACCTTGTAACGTGGTCAGTCGTTTGATCATGGAAGGTCGTGACATCGAACTTTATGCAGGGATGAATCTTCCAATGGTGATTGAATTTATCAATGCGAGCCTGACAGGCGCAGATGCGGACTATAAGAACCGTGCTGCAGAAAGCATTGTGAAAGTTAATGATCTGTTAGCAGGCTTCGATGATGACGAAGATGAATAAGATGTGACAACGTGAACATCGTCAGAACAACTTATATAGAATATACATGGGAATGGGGCTTACTCCCATTCCCATATTTGATAGAAAAAGAGGAACTCAATGCTACATTATACAAAAGAAGACTTGATTGAATTGGGTGCAGAAATCACGACACGTGAAATCTACCAACAGCCTGATGTATGGAAAGAAGCTTTTGAATCTTATCAAGAAAAACGTGAAGAAATTGCAGCCTTTCTACAAGGGATTGCGGATAAACATGATTATATTAAGGTTATCTTGACAGGTGCTGGGACTTCTGCTTATGTGGGAGATACCTTGCTACCATACTTTAAGGAAGTCTATGACGAACGCAAATGGAATTTCAATGCTATTGCGACAACAGATATCGTTGCCAATCCAGAAACTTATTTGAAAAAAGATGTGGTAACTGTCCTTGTATCTTTCGCTCGTAGTGGAAATTCACCTGAAAGTGTGGCAACTGTTGATTTGGCAAAAGCCTTGGTGGATGAGCTTTATCAAGTGACGATTACTTGTGCAGCAGATGGTAAATTGGCTCTTCAAGCCCACGGCGATGACCGCAATCTCTTGCTTTTGCAACCAACTGCTTCTAATGACGCTGGATTTGCCATGACTTCTAGCTTTACGTCTATGATGTTAACAGCTCTCTTGGTCTTTGACCCTGCAGAATTTGCTGTGAAAGCTGAACGTTTTGAAGTTGTATCTAGTCTTGCCCGTAAAATTCTAGACAATGCAGAAGATGTCAAAGAACTTGTTGACCTAGACTTTAACCGTGTCATCTATCTAGGTGCTGGTCCTTTCTTTGGACTTGCTCATGAAGCTCAGCTCAAGATTTTGGAATTGACAGCTGGCCAAGTGGCGACTATGTATGAAAGCCCAGTTGGCTTCCGTCACGGTCCAAAATCTCTTATCAACGAAAATACAGTTGTTTTGGTCTTTGGTACAACGACAGACTACACTCGTAAGTACGACTTGGACTTGGTTCGTGAAGTTGCTGGTGACCAGATTGCTCGTCGTGTTGTGCTTTTGAGTGATCAAGCTTTTGGTCTTGAAAATGTCAAAGAAGTGGTCCTTGGTTGTGGCGGTGTCTTGAATGATATTTACCGTGTCTTCCCTTACATCGTTTATGCCCAACTCTTTGCTCTATTGACTTCACTCAAGGTAGAAAATAAACCAGATACACCGTCTCCTACAGGTACCGTAAACCGTGTGGTACAAGGTGTTATCATCCACGAATATCAAAAGTAAGACAGTGTTTATGAATTCTTGACAAGAGGATTTGTAAATTATCAGATAAACCATAGATTGTCAGTAGGCTTTCTATGGTTTGTTTGCTTGAGAGAAATAGTAAAAGGAGAACAGAATGAAAGCATACACAGAGCGTGTGTTTGGAAATGTTGAGGGCAAGGATGTCTTGGCCTATCGTTTTGAGACGGACGGTGGCTACCAGCTTGAAGTCATGACTTATGGTGCGACTATCTTGCGTTATGTCACACCTGATAAGGCTGGAAATTTTGCCAACGTTATTTTGGGATTTGATGACTTTGATAGCTATGTAGGTAATAGCCCCAAGCATGGAGCTAGCGTAGGTCCTGTGGCAGGTCGTATTGCTGGCGCGACCTTTGAGCTTAATGGCAAGACCTATGACCTTGAAGTCAACAATGCTAGCAACTGTAACCACAGTGGTTCAACTAGTTGGGATTCGAGTTTGTTTGAATTGGTTGAAGTGAGCGACCATGGCTTGACCCTCTACACAGAGCGTACAGATGGGACAGGAGGATTTCCTGGTAATCTCAAGATTTGGATTAGCTACAACTTGGAAGAAACTGGTGCCTATGAAATCAGCTACAAGGTAATGACCGATCAGGATACGCTGGTCAATCCAACCAACCACAGCTATTTCAACTTGTCTGGTGATTTCACGCAGACGATTGACCGTCATGTCTTCCAACTAAATACAGAGGGTATTTACCCAATCGCTCCCGATGGTGTTCCTGCCAAAACTCCAGAAGCCAACCGTGATGTGGTCAAACACATCTACAATGGTGCCTTGTTGAAGGATATCTTTGCAGAAGAAGATGAGCAAATCCAGCTGGCATCAGGTTTGGATCACCCATTTGCCCTTCCTGTAGGCCATGACAATGCTGGTTTCCTTTATGACCAAAACTCAGGTCGCTTCCTGCTTTTCAAGACAGAAACTCCTTGCTTTGTGGTCTACACAGCAAACTTTGTGGATGAGAGTGTACTTGTGGCTGGTCAGCCAATGGTGCAGCACAATGGGATTGCCCTTGAAGCGCAAGCTTTACCAGATGCCATTCACAGCGACCTCAAAGACCAAGTCATTCTTAAAGCTGGTCAAACCTTCACCAGTAAGACACGTTATGAACTTGTTGTGAAATAAAAAAGCTGGTCAAAAAGTCTTTAAAATTAAAATAACGCATATTGTCAGGTGATGAAAAGTTTGATAATATGCGTTTTATTATGAAATGATTTACTTTATATTATCCTGAAATGGTGTTATTTTTGAGTTATCTGGCTTGACTTTCTTGATGGAAATTATACAATAGTTGTAATAATTACAACGAGAAAAGAGGACCATTTATGACCTATGAATACAAGAGTCACATTTATTTGGCAGAGACAGTTTTAAATGTAAAGGATTTGGCCAGTCAAACAGCCTTTTATCAGCAAGTTATTGGTTTAGAAATCTTATCTCAAACTGAGACAGAGTCCATTCTAGGCCTTGGTGGAAAAGTCTTGGTACAGCTGATTCAAGCACAAGAGAGCGGAGAAGTGAGGGAACATTATGGTCTTTACCATTTGGCCATTCTCTTGCCCACACGCAAGGCTTTGGCTGATGTCTTGAAACACCTGACAGATTTACAGATTCCTCTTGTCGGCGGTGCAGACCATGGTTACAGTGAAGCTATTTACTTGGAAGATTTGGAGGGAAATGGCATTGAACTCTATCGAGATAAGCCAGTTTCCACATGGGATATTCGAGAAGATGGATGCATTATCGGAGTGACGGAGGCTCTTGCGGCGCAGGACATTTATGAGTTGGGGGAAAGAGTAGAGCCCTTTATCTTGACAGAAGGTACGAGAATGGGGCATATTCATCTTTCCGTCAAGGATAGTCGAAAGTCCAGCCAGTTTTATCAAAAGGTGTTAGGGCTAGAGGATAAATTCAGTGTGCCTAGCGCTAGTTGGATTGCGGCTGGAGATTACCATCATCATTTAGCAGTTAACGAATGGGGAGGAAAAGGTCTGGATTCGCGTAAGCAAGGCTTACCAGGTTTAGCCTACTATGTCATCGAAGTCGCACATAAAGAAGAACTGTTAACGATTGCCCAACGAGCACAAGAAGTTGACGCACCAATCAAATGGATGACATCGAGCCAATTGGAAATCACAGACTCAGATGGAATTGTGACTCGTATTTGCTTAGCTCGATAGACAGGATGTGATGAAAATCAGAGCATCAATTGTAGAAAGTGGTTTTTATTCTAGTATTAGCTTTTCCTCAGTTCATCAGCTTCCTCCTTGACACTTTGTCAGTTTTTGGTACAATAGTACAAAATTAGAGGAGGTGGGTTATGATTCAGAAACATGCGATTCCCATTTTAGAGTTTGATGATAATCCTCAGGCGGTTATCATGCCCAATCACGAGGGGTTGGATTTACAGTTGCCAAAGAAGTGTGTCTATGCTTTCTTAGGTGAGGAGATTGACCGCTATGCGAGGGAAGTAGGAGCCAACTGTGTCGGCGAATTTGTTTCTGCCACCAAGACCTATCCAGTCTATGTCATCAACTACAAGGGTGAGGAGGTCTGTCTGGCTCAGGCTCCTGTCGGTTCAGCTCCAGCATCCCAGTTTATGGATTGGTTGATTGGCTATGGTGTGGAGCAGATTATTTCCACAGGTACCTGTGGTGTGCTAGCCGATATAGAGGAAAATGCCTTTCTAGTCCCTGTTCGTGCTCTACGAGATGAAGGAGCTAGTTATCACTATGTGGGACCTTCCCGTTATATGGAAATTCAGCCAGAGGCTATTGCTGCCATTGAGCAAGTTTTGGAAGTCAGAGGGATTCCCTATGAAGAAGTCATGACCTGGACGACAGACGGTTTTTACCGAGAAACGGCTGAAAAGGTGGCTTATCGTAAGGAAGAGGGCTGTGCTGTTGTGGAGATGGAGTGTTCTGCGCTTGTGGCAGTAGCCCAACTGCGTGGGGTTCTCTGGGGAGAATTGTTGTTCACAGCTGATTCCTTAGCAGACTTGGACCAGTACGATAGTCGTGACTGGGGATCGGAAGCTTTTGAGAAGGCGTTAGAACTGAGTTTAGCAAGTGTTGTGCAACTTTAGTCGCTTTTCTCGGCAGTTTCTTATCTTAGTGAAGGAGAACTTTAAAAGCTTGATTGATGATTATTTTTTGCCGAATAAAATAGGAAGTCGGTAGTTTTTAGACGTTTCTAGAAATGGACGAGTTTGGATAACCTCTTTTTTAGGATAAGCGTACGCGATGTTTTGTCCATTCCTATTTGAGATATTTCTTCTGTTTTATGGTACAATGGAAACATGTTATTCAAATTATCTAAGGAAAAAATAGAGCTAGGCTTATCTCGTTTATCGCCAGCCCGTCGTATTTTTTTGAGTTTTGCCTTGGTCATTTTACTAGGCTCTCTTCTTTTGAGCTTGCCCTTTGTCCAAGTTGAAAGCTCACGAGCGACTTATTTTGATCATCTTTTCACTGCTGTCTCTGCAGTCTGTGTGACAGGTCTTTCAACCCTTCCAGTAGCTCACACATATAATATCTGGGGTCAAATAATCTGTTTGCTTTTGATTCAGATCGGTGGTCTAGGGCTCATGACCTTTATTGGGGTTTTCTATATCCAGAGCAAGCAAAAGCTTAGTCTTCGTAGCCGTGCAACTATTCAGGATAGTTTTAGTTATGGAGAAACTCGATCTTTGAGAAAGTTTGTCCATTCTATTTTTCTCACAACTTTTCTAGTTGAGGGTTTGGGAGCTCTATTCCTCAGTTTTCGTTTTGTTCCACAACTTGGCTGGGGGCGCGGTCTTTTTAGTTCCATTTTTCTAGCTATATCCGCCTTCTGTAATGCAGGTTTTGATAATTTGGGGAGCACCAGTTTATTTGCTTTTCAGACCGATTTACTGGTCAATCTGGTGATTGCAGGCTTAATTATTACAGGTGGTTTTGGCTTTATGGTCTGGTTTGATTTGGCTGGTCATGTAGGAAGAAAGAAAAAAGGGCGCCTGCACTTTCATACGAAGCTTGTACTATTATTGACTCTAGGTTTGTTGTTATTTGGAACGGCAACTACTCTCTTTCTTGAGTGGAACAATGCTGGAACGATTGGCAATCTCCCTGTTGCCGATAAGGTTTTAGTTAGCTTTTTTCAAACAGTGACGATGCGAACAGCAGGCTTTTCTACGATAGATTATACTCAGGCTCATCCTGTGACTCTTTTGATTTATATCTTACAGATGTTTCTAGGTGGGGCACCTGGGGGAACGGCTGGGGGGCTCAAGATTACGACATTTTTTGTCCTCTTGGTCTTTGCTCGAAGTGAGCTTTTGGGCTTGCCTCATGCCAATGTTGCGAGACGAACGATTGCGCCGCGAACGGTTCAAAAATCCTTTAGTGTCTTTATTATCTTTTTGATGAGCTTCTTGGTAGGATTGATCCTGCTAGGGATGACAGCCAAAGGCAATCCTCCCTTTATCCACCTCATATTTGAAACCATTTCAGCTCTTAGTACAGTTGGTGTAACGGCAAATTTGACTTCTGATCTTGGGAAATTGGCTCTCAGTGTTATCATGCCACTTATGTTTATGGGACGAATTGGTCCCTTGACCTTGTTTGTTAGCTTGGCAGATTACCATCCAGAAAAGAAAGATATGATTCACTATATGAAAGCAGATATTAGTATTGGTTAAGAAAGGAAAGAGAATGTCAGATCGTACGATTGGAATTTTAGGATTGGGAATTTTTGGGAGCAGTGTCCTAGCTGCCCTAGCCAAGCAGGATATGAATATTATCGCTATTGATGACCACGCAGAGCGCATCAATCAGTTTGAGCCAGTTTTGGCGCGTGGAGTGATTGGTGACATCACAGATGAAGAATTATTGAGATCAGCAGGGATTGATACCTGCGATACCGTTGTCGTCGCGACAGGTGGAAATCTGGAGTCGAGTGTGCTTGCGGTTATGCACTGTAAGAGTTTGGGGGTACCGACTGTTATTGCTAAGGTCAAAAGTCAGACTGCTAAGAAAGTGCTAGAAAAGATTGGAGCTGACTCGGTTGTCTCGCCAGAGTATGAAATGGGGCAGTCTCTAGCACATACCATTCTTTTCCATAATAGTGTTGGTGTCTTTCAGTTGGATAAAAATGTCTCTATTGTGGAGATGAAAATTCCTCAGTCTTGGGCAGGTCAAAGTCTGAGTAAATTAGACCTCCGTGACAAATATAATCTGAATATTTTGGGCTTCCGAGAGCAGGAAAATTCCCCATTGGATGTTGAATTTGGACCAGATGACCTCTTGAAGGCAGATACCTATATTTTGGCGGTCATCAACAACCAGTATTTGGATACCCTAGCAGCATTGAATTTGTAAAAGAGGGAGCTTCCCTCTTTTTTGATGCTTAAGATGGTAAATAGAGACAGAAGCCTTGTATTCTAGTAAAAGTTCTTCAAAGGCTGGACTTTATGGTAGAATAGAAAGCAGTGACAAGAGAGAGTAATACTCTTCGAAAGTCAAATTTAAACCACGTCAACGTCACCTTGCCGTAGGTATAGGTAACTGACTTCGTTAGTTCTATCTGCAACCTCA
>NZ_VMLH01000023.1:0-23648 GCF_013276595.1 Streptococcus sp. 10824 | reverse complement strand
TTGAGCAACCTGCGGCTAGTTTCCTAGTTTGCTCCTTGATTTTCATTGAGTATAAGATAAAAGCAAAGGGCTATCAAGTGATGTAGCCCTTTTGGATTATACAAGCAAATTACCATGCAAAAGCTGTCGTTGGAGCATTGAGCGCTTCTAACCACTGTTTATTTTTTACGGGGCAAAGAGTTACGGATATACCTGCCATATCTAGACTGGTCATAAATGTTCCTGATTTTATAAATGTAATAGTGATTCCTTCAATTTCTAAGAGTTGAAGGAGATCATTGATAAATATACCCATTTCTAAGTTGCTGGTAGTGCCTAGATTATTTACAAGCAATATAAATTGATCACCCTTTTTCCAATGATAGTGCAATCTTAATTTACTTATAATTTCATTTGCAAGGATTTCCGATGATTGAAATGGGACGATACGATAGCCTTCTTCGCCATGTATCCCAATACCATAAGAAATATTTCCTTCTTCCAAGTTAAATAGTGGAAGGGTGGCTTGGGGGAGACTAGCCGATTTCGTTGCAAAGCCAATTGTTGCGATTTCGGTAGCAAGTTCATAACCTAAATTAGTTAGTTGCTCGATGTCAGCACCGTTCTGAGCCGCATATCCTAGGATTTTATGAAGTAAAATAGTCCCTGCAAGCCCTCTTCCTCTAATTTGAAATCTATTGTGAGGTTCAATAGAAATATCGTCGTGTGCTAGACTATAGCCGACCTTAATTCCTTCTTGTCTAGCAGTATTAATGGCCCAGCTAAATTCTTTGATGTCTGCTTCGAAATTTTTTACAATGATGAAGACACCGTGACCATTGTTTAAAAAACGAATGGACTCTAAGATTTCAGTTCTTGTAGGAGGAGTAAATAATTGGCCATAGATAGCAGCAGTAAGCATTCCTTTTCCCACATATCCAATATGAGCGGGTTCGTGACCGGAACCTCCACCCGACAATATTGGAACCTGATGAGGATTGCGATTTTTTTGATAGACTAGTGGTAAAGTAGGGTGTTTTTCTAATTCAGGATGACTGCTGACAGTTGCTGAAATGTAACTTGAAATAATTTTCTGTTTATGATTTGAAATAAATGTCATTGTGGCCTCTTTCCAATAATTGTCATGATGAGATAGTCTGGTTGTGGAACTGGACTTTTTTTATTGACGCAAGCCTTCACGATTTCTGCTAGAGCATGTGAGTGATAATCTAGCAAAAAACAAGTATAAGCAGATGAATCGCTATCAATCTGACCATATTCTCTTAAAATTTTTGATACAAGCAAGCGACAGTAGCTGATAAAGTGGTCATAGAAGTTATTTTGCCCTTGAATATCAAAAAGTTGAATATAAAAATCACGCTCTTGTTCGAAATAAAGAAATAATTCTTGTAATAGTTTTTGGCCTGAAATGAAGTCCAAGTTATTGGTGATATACTCGGTTAAGTCAGTTTCAAATATCCAGTCTAGCAGTTCATATTTGTCAAGAAAATGATTGTAAAAGGTCTGTCTACGAATGCCAGCTGATTCCATGATATCTACAATGGAGATTTTATCAAATTCTCTAGTAGCTAATAGGTCTCTAAATGCCTTGGCAATCCGTTTTTTTGTAATGAGTGATGATGCCATAGGAAGCCTTTCTTTTACTTACTTCATTTTACCAAAAAAATGTTTGAAACGGGTTTAAAAGGGGACAAATAATAGAATCTGTCCCTTATCATCCAGCAATAAAAAGTATATAATGAAATCGAAAACAAAGGTAGATGCCGAAAGGAGTTTCTCATGAAAAAAATTATAAATGAACCGACACAAGTTGTTGATGAAATGTTGCAGGGGTTGTCATTCATGCATGATGACTTGGTTCAACGCTTAGATGGTTTTGATGTTATCGTTAGAAAGGCAGAAAAGACAGGAAAAGTTGGACTCATTTCAGGTGGAGGTTCAGGACATGAACCCAGTCATGCTGGATTTGTAGGAGATGGAATGTTGTCTGCTGCAATTTGTGGAGCAGTCTTCACTTCACCTACTCCGGACCAAATTTTAGAAGCCATTAAGGCGGCTGATGAAGGTGCTGGAGTTTTCATGGTCATCAAGAACTATTCTGGTGACATTATGAACTTTGAAATTGCACAAGAACTTGCTGAAATGGAAGGTATTGATGTAGCAAGTGTTGTAGTCGATGATGATATTGCGGTTGAAAATAGTCTCTATACCCAAGGCCGTAGAGGTGTTGCAGGTACTATTTTAGTTCATAAAATTTTGGGTAATGCGGCTCGTTCTGGTAAATCATTATCTGAAATGAAGGACTTGGCCGACAAACTTGTCTTAGAAATTAAAACAATTGGATTAGCTCTATCTGGCGCTACTGTTCCAGAAGTTGGGAAACCAGGATTTGTTCTAGAAGATGATGAATTTGAATATGGAGTTGGTATTCACGGTGAGCCAGGATATAAAAAAGAGAAAATGCAACCTTCAGCACAATTGGCCTCAGAATTGGTTGAAAAACTATCTGAAGGTTTCCAACTTAAGGCTGGTGAACGCTATGGCCTTCTCATCAATGGTTTAGGAAGCACTCCTCTTATGGAGCAATACGTATTTGCAAATGATGTGGCTAAATTGCTCCATGAAAAAGGTGTTGAGTTGGCATTTAAGAAAATTGGAAACTATATGACATCAATCGATATGGCTGGCTTATCATTAACATTGATTCGATTGGCAGATGATGAATGGTTGGATGCTCTAAATGCACCTGTTACTACACCAGCTTGGTAAAATTCAAGGAGGAAATGTCGCATGAATGCTGAACAAGCTCTTGAATGGATGAAGCTTTTTAATGAAAAGATTCAAGAACAGAAAGATTACCTTAGTGAGTTAGACACTCCGATAGGAGATGGAGACCACGGTGGAAATATGGCGCGTGGCATGGCTGCAGTTATGGAAAACTTAGAAGGAAAGCAATTTGAAACTAACAGTGATGTGTTTAAACTTGTCTCAATGCAACTGCTGAGTAAGGTAGGCGGTGCTTCTGGTCCCTTGTATGGCTCTGCTTTTATGGGCATGGCCAAGGCTGACTCTAATTCGAAAATAGAGGAAATCTTACAAAGCGGTTTGGATATGATTGTCAAACGTGGGAAAGCAGAAGTTTGAGAAAAGACAATGGTTGATGTTTGGACTCCTGTTATTGCTGCTTTGTCTGCTGGTCAATTGACTCAAGAGGTTATTGATAAGGTAGTGAATGCTACCAAAGATTTACTTGCAACTAAAGGAAGGGCGTCTTATGTAGGAGAACGTTCTCTTGGACATATTGATCCTGGATCATTCTCATCAGGATTACTCTTTACTGCTCTTTTAGAAACTGGGGTGGTTTAATGGGAAGTATTGGTCTTGTTATCGTTTCACATTCCAAAAACATTGCAGAAGGTGTCGTTGAACTGATTAGTGAAGTAGCTAAAGATGTTCCGATTACTTATGTAGGAGGAACCGAAGATGGAGGAATTGGAACAAGTTTTGATCAAGTAGATAGGGTTGTTTCCGAAAATCCAGCAGATACCTTATTAGCCTTTTTTGACCTGGGTTCTGCTAAAATGAACTTAGAAATGGTGGCTGATTTCAGTGATAAAAGTATCATCATCAATAGGGTTCCAATTGTAGAAGGTGCTTATACTGCAGCTGCTCTTCTTCAGGCTGGTGCAGAACTGTCAGTTATTCAAACACAGTTGTCTGAGCTTGAAATCAATAAATAAGGAATTTTACTATAACACTTTTTATAGGTGGGCTATTGATTATCTCAACTATCAAATTTTAAGTAAATAAAAAGGGATTGCTTTGGGCAGTTCCTTTTTATTTTAACAAGAGTAAACCTATAGTGTTTCTAAATTGTGAATCATTCAAAACTGATTGTGATGAGACTATTCTAGCTTTAGAATCCTTCAAAAATTAAAGTTTAAGGCAATCAATTACATAGAAGAGTACGAAAACATTTAGTTTATAGGAATTCTAGACCTAGAATCACATGGATATTTATGAAGTTAGGGTATTCGATAGTTAGGATTGTTCTATTCTGGACGATTTGGGCTGTTAGTTGTATAGAAAGTGTTCGAATTTTTTCAAGTGATTAAATTAGTTAATTGTATGAGGTGCTTTATGATATAATGTTCTTAATGAATTTTTAGAAAGGAAAACCTCAAATTGTCCTACAAATTTCTACTCTTCGACCTCGACCACACTCTTCTTGATTTTGATGCTGCTGAGGATGTGGCTTTGACCCAACTTCTAAAAGAAGAAGGAGTTGCGGATATTCAGGCTTATAAAGATTATTACGTTCCTATGAACAAGGCTCTCTGGAAAGACTTGGAGCTGAAGAAAATCAGTAAACAAGAGCTGGTTAACAAGCGCTTTTCTCGTTTATTTGCTCATTTTGGACAGGAAAAAGACGGTAGTTTTCTTGCCCAACGTTACCAATTTTACCTCGCCCAGCAGGGACAAACACTATCGGGCGCTCATGATCTCTTGGACAGCCTCATTGATCGTGATTATGACTTGTATGCTGCGACAAATGGCATTACTGCCATTCAGACAGGACGTTTGGCTCAATCTGGTCTAGGACCTTATTTCAATCAAGTCTTTATCTCTGAGCAATTGCAAACTCAAAAGCCGAATGCTCTATTTTATGAAAAAATCGGTCAGCAGATTGCTGGATTTAGTAAAGAAAAGACGCTGATGATTGGAGATTCTCTAACCGCCGACATTCAAGGTGGCAATAATGCGGGGATTGACACAATCTGGTACAACCCTCATCACCTCGAAAATCACACACAAGCCCAGCCAACTTACGAAGTCCATTCTTACCAAGACTTGCTGGATTGTTTGGATAAAAATATTCTTGCAAAGATCACATTTTAAAGGAGACGAGCTAATGACTACAAAAAAAGCTAATATTACTATTGAAGAGTACATTGAAATGTCTGAAGTTGATTTTAATGAAGCTGTTAATTATGAATTTACATCTGACACTTGTCAATTAGCAAATAGTATTTATCAATCTCTTTTTAAGTTTTTTGATAAGAAAAATTTCTCTGGCGATTTAATTTTTACTTGGAAATCTTCATCATTAGTCAAAGAAGGGGATTATATTGGGAGAAGGGATTCACAAGTAGATAATCTTAGAGTAATAGGAAATATATTTCCGAATTATCTTACTAATCGAAAATATAGCCTCAATATGAATCGTAATGGCTGTATGGGAGATTTTCCTCATGACTTTTTTGATATATACCTAGATCATGTAGCAAAGTATGCCTACGAACAAAAAGTTAATAATATTAAAGAGTATTATCCTTTAAAAAGAGCGATTTTACACCAAGAGAATGCATTGTATTTTCGATTGTTTTCTAATTTTGACGACTTTTTAGAAAAAAATTATTTAAAAACTATATGGCAAGTTTCTAAAGAAACTCCTTTTTCTGAAATGGATTTTAATATGTTTAAAAATATTTCAGAAAAGATAATCTTCGAAAGAGGTAGTAAAATGCTTAATGATTTAAAAAGTAATTATAAAAAATAGCCAGTCTTTATAAACTGTATTCACGTATTCAAATCGTATATAGTCGATTTATTAAATCTTTAGATAAACTGTAAAAAGTGGTTTAGAAAGCCACTTTTTGCTATAATAGAGGCAGTAAAAACGAAGGAGTCGGCTATGGAACACTCGTCTTGGCATGCTTTGATTAAGGCGCAATTACCTGAGGGTTATTTTGGGAAAATCAATCAGTTTATGAATCAGGTCTATGCTCAGGGGACTATTTATCCACCCAAGGAAAAGGTTTTTCAAGCTCTCTTGACAACACCGCTTGAAGACGTTAAGGTGGTCATTCTAGGGCAAGACCCCTATCACGGACCAGGGCAAGCTCAGGGCTTGAGTTTTTCTGTCCCTGACTCTATTCCAGCTCCGCCGTCCTTGCAAAATATCTTGAAGGAATTGTCAGACGATATCGGCGTTAAGAAATCTCATGATTTGACAACTTGGGCTGAGCAAGGAGTCTTGCTTCTTAATGCTTGTTTGACGGTTCCTGCTGGACAGGCCAATGGTCATGCTGGTCAGATATGGGAGCCTTTTACGGATGCTGTGATTCAGGTGGTCAATCATCTAGATAGACCAGTCGTTTTTGTACTCTGGGGAGCCTATGCACGTAAGAAGAAGACCTTGGTTACCAATCCTCATCACTTGATTATCGAATCAGCCCATCCCAGTCCTTTGTCAGTTTATAGAGGATTTTGGGGTTCCAAGCCTTTTTCCAAGACAAATGCATTCTTAAAAGAGACAGGACAAGAGCCAATCGATTGGCTTAGATAAGGAGAAAATATGCCTCAGTTAGCGACGATTTGCTACATTGATAACGGGAAAGAACTGCTTATGCTCCACCGCAATAAGAAACCCAATGATGTCCATGAAGGGAAATGGATTGGTGTGGGTGGTAAGCTAGAGCGAGGAGAGACCCCTCAGGAGTGCGCGGCGCGTGAAATCCTCGAAGAAACAGGGCTCAAAGCCAAGCCAGTTCTAAAAGGTGTCATCACTTTTCCTGAATTTACGCCAGATTTAGACTGGTACACCTATGTTTTTAAGGTGACGGAGTTTGAGGGGGACTTGATTGACTGCAATGAGGGGACGCTAGAATGGGTTCCCTATGACGAGGTTTTGAGTAAGCCGACTTGGGAAGGTGACCATACCTTTGTTGGGTGGCTTTTAGAGGATAAACCCTTCTTTTCAGCCAAGTTTGTTTATGATGGGGATAAATTGTTGGATACCCAAGTTGATTTCTATGAATAAAGGAGAAAGTAGATGCTACTAATCAAAAATGGTCGTGTAATGGATCCCAAGTCTGGTTTGGATCAAGTGTGTGATGTCTTAGTCCAAGATGGGAAAATTGTCAACATTGCGTCTGAGATTAAAGAAGAAGGGACGGAGGTGCTTGATGCTAGTGGTCTTGTAGTTGCTCCTGGCTTGGTCGATATTCATGTTCATTTCCGTGAACCTGGTCAAACCCACAAGGAAGATATTCATACAGGTGCCCTAGCAGCTGCTGCCGGTGGTTTTACAACGGTTGTCATGATGGCTAATACTAGTCCAACCATTTCGGACGTGGAGACTTTGCAAGAAGTTCTTCAATCTGCTGCCAAGGAAAAAATCAATGTTAAGACGGTTGCGACCATTACGAAGAATTTTAATGGGCAAGATTTGACTGACTTTAAAGCACTCTTAGAAGCTGGAGCTGTTGGTTTTTCTGATGACGGTATTCCGCTTGAAAGTAGTAAAGTTGTCAAGGAAGCCATGGAGAAAGCCAAAAAGCTTAATACCTTTATTAGTCTTCATGAGGAAGATCCAGGTTTGAATGGGATTCTTGGCTTTAACGAAAATATTGCTAAAGAACATTTCCATATCTGTGGTGCAACTGGGGTGGCTGAGTATGCTATGATGGCGCGTGATGTCATGATTGCCTATGCAACCAAGGCCCACGTTCACATCCAGCATTTGTCGAAGGAAGAAAGTGTTAAAGTAGTGGAGTTTGCTCAGGGGCTAGGTGCGCAAGTCACAGCAGAAGTAGCGCCACAGCATTTTTCTAAGACTGAAGCGCTCCTTTTGACACAAGGAAGCAATGCTAAGATGAATCCGCCACTTCGTTTGGAATCAGACCGTCGTGCCGTGATTGAAGGTCTTAAATCAGGCGTCATCACAGTTATCGCGACAGACCACGCGCCTCACCATGCGGATGAAAAAAATGTTGAGGATATTACCAAGGCGCCGTCTGGTATGACTGGCTTAGAAACATCTCTTTCTCTCGGTTTAACTTATTTGGTGGAAGCTGGTGAGTTAAGCTTGATGGAATTACTTGAAAAAATGACATACAACCCATCCAAGCTTTACAACTTTGAAGCAGGTTACTTGGCTGAGAATGGTCCAGCGGACATCACTATTTTTGATGCTAAGGCTGACCGCCTTTTGGACTCCCATTTTGCTTCCAAAGCAGCTAATTCACCATTCATCGGTGAAACCTTAAAAGGGCAAGTTAAATATACCATCTGTAAGGGACAAATCGTTTATCAAGCTTGATAGGAGTTGGAATATGAATTATTTTCGAAAACGTAGGGAGAGAAAAGCAAAATCTAATAGCGGAATTTACTGTCCCGCATCTAATCGTTCTAAAATTCAATATGAAACTAAAGAAAAAGCTGACCATGCGGTTCAATATGATAATGGAGGTTTAGTTAGAAGCTATTATTGTCGTACATGTGCGTGTTGGCATACTACTTCAAAATCTAATAATCCTCCGCTAAGTTTGAAAAACTATGGTCTGAAACTCTTTGGTTTAGATAAATCAGAATAGAAAGAGAAGTATGTATAAGACAAAGTGTTTACGAGAGAAGTTAGTATTATTTTTAAAGATATTTTTCCCAATCCTGATCTACCAATTTGCCAATTATTCTGCCTCTTTTGTTGACACTGCAATGACAGGTCAATACAATACTATGGACTTGGCTGGTGTGTCTATGGCAACCAGTATCTGGAATCCTTTCTTTACCTTTCTAACAGGAATTGTGTCGGCCTTGGTGCCCATCATTGGTCATCATCTTGGTCGAGGCAAAAAGGAAGAAGTTGCGTCAGATTTTTACCAGTTCATCTATCTGGCCTTGGGTCTATCTGTGATCTTGCTGGGGATGGTGCTTTTCTTGGCACCACCAATCTTGAATCATATCGGACTAGAAGCACCAGTGGCAGCAGTAGCGGTTCGCTATCTTTGGTTTTTATCTATCGGGATTATCCCCTTGTTGCTCTTTAGTGTCATTCGTTCCTTACTGGATTCGCTGGGCTTGACCAAACTGTCTATGTATCTCATGCTTTTGTTACTCCCTCTCAATAGCGGTTTTAACTATCTCTTGATTTACGGTGCCTTTGGAGTTCCAGAGCTGGGAGGGGCTGGTGCTGGTTTAGGTACTTCCTTGGCTTATTGGGTCTTGCTGGGAATTTCTGTTCTGGTTTTATTTAAACAGGAGAAGCTCAAAGCCCTACACCTTGAAAGACGAATTCCATTTAATATGGATAAAATCAAGGAAGGAGTTCGTTTAGGTCTTCCTATTGGGGGAACTGTTTTCGCGGAAGTGGCTATCTTTTCCGTGGTTGGCTTGATTATGGCTAAGTTCTCGTCCTTGATTATCGCTAGTCACCAGTCAGCTATGAACTTTTCAAGTCTCATGTACGCCTTTCCCATGAGTATCTCGTCTGCTATGGCTATTGTCGTTTCCTATGAAGTGGGAGCCAAGCGATTTGATGATGCGAAAACCTATATTGGTCTAGGAAGATGGACTGCCCTCATTTTTGCGGCCTTCACCTTAACCTTCCTTTACATTTTTAGGGGAAATGTGGCCAGTCTTTATGGTAACGATCCAGAATTTATTGATTTGACAGCGCGTTTTTTGACTTATAGCCTTTTCTTCCAGTTAGCAGATACCTTTGCGGCACCGCTTCAGGGAATTTTACGGGGGTATAAGGATACCGTTATTCCTTTTTACCTTGGTTTGGTTGGTTACTGGGGGGTGACACTCCCAGTAGCTATGGTATTCGACTCTCTAACAGATTTTGGAGCTTATTCTTACTGGATTGGTTTGATTATTAGTCTAATCGTGAGCGGGGCTCTCTACCGTTGGCGTTTAACTGTTATTGTGAAGAGATTTGAATCCAGAAAAGCTTGATTTTTAAAATTCCTACAAGCAAAAATATCCTTCCTTATCTACATTATTTTAATTAGTAGTAGGTAGACGAGAACTTCAAAAATATAGAAACAATTGATATTTCACGCTACTTTACTGGTATCAGATATCAAGAAAAGAAGTTGCTTATTTTTAGCAGCTTCTTTTCTTGATAAAAATTTTACATAAGTTATATTACGTAAAATTATAAACTATCCAAGGCATTCTTTTGTTCATCATTGACGATATGAGTATAGAGGTCAGTGACTTGTGTACTGGCATGTCCTAGCTGGTGACTGACCAAAACTTGCGATTTAGTAGCATCATAGAGCCTAGTTGCTAGGGTATGGCGCAG
Source organism: Streptococcus sp. 10824 (assembly GCF_013276595.1). NCBI lineage: Bacteria > Bacillati > Bacillota > Bacilli > Lactobacillales > Streptococcaceae > Streptococcus > Streptococcus sp. 10824. Next base: position 13,555 of record NZ_VMLH01000023.1, on the reverse strand, counting down.
TTTATGGGGTGTTACACGGACTTTGAAGTCCTCTGAGTATTTAGCAACCATTTTCTCAACGCTGGAAGCGTCAATACGATTGGGAACACCTCTATAGAGTGTCAAAAAGAGGGCTGTGTCTGTTTTTTCCGTCTTATAGCGTTGATTTCGAATGGCCAGATAATTCTCTAAATAAGGCTTAGCAAAGGCAGCAACATTGACCGAATCGCGTTTGCCACCTTTTCGAGTGACATCAATAACCATCATTTTTAGATTGAGATCTCTTAAATCCAGATTAACAGCTTCAGATAAGCGAACACCCGATGCCAAGAGAAGGGCAATAATGGCTAAATCTCGTTCTTTATTTTTGTTGAATGATGAGAGAGCTCGATTTGAAAGCTGTTGTGGGTACTCTTGGTCAATATAAGTTAGAAAACCTTCTGTTTCATCACCTAAAAAGAGTTTTTGCTTGATGTTTTCAGCTCTGGCAGCAAGGGTCTCTTTCTTTTTCTTTGTTGAAACTTTCTTCATTACATTACGATAGAAATAAGGTTCGCCCTGGTCGTTTTCAACCTCCTCGGTCAGATACTTGTAAAGACTGGAAAGCGCTGATAAGGTCCGATTGATGGTTGTCTGAGAAACACCTTGTTTGCTTGTATTGGCATTCAGCAAGGGACGTTCACGTAGATAAAGTATAAAAGCCTCCATATCTTTCTTTGACATGTTTTCCAAGACAGATAAAGGAATATTAGACATTTTATCAGCGTTTGAGATACCAGACTCCAAAACCCAGCTGAAAAATCGATCATATTCCTTGAGGTATTCGTACAAGGTTGTAAAACTGTAAGGAACAGCAAGCTTAGATTGGTAGTATTCAAGAATATACCAGGGCATGATTTGTTTTAGTTTGTCGATTCGTTCCAGTAAAATCTCACGTTTCATGTATTTTCTCCATAAATAAGTCTATTAGTAGTATAGCATGGACTTATTTATTTTTCAAGAAAATTATAGTTTTTCGGAAAGATGTTATAGAGCTTTTTAAAAAAACTTAGACCTGTGTAATACGGATCTAAGTCTTTGGAGTTTCATTGTGAATCATTAGCTAGTGCTTTTTCTAGCTTCCAAATACTAAACCAGAATGAAATAGTTAACAGAATAAGGAAAATAAAAAAATCTCACCCACTAAAGTTCTGTTAATACTACATAACTGAAGAGCTATATAAGGGAGCTATGAGATACAAAATGCACTGTATAATTGCTATTGTTTTCTTTTTCATGATTTTAATCTTACTGTACAGATTTGATACAGTAAACTCCTTTCTAGCTTTATGCTTTATCATTTCTAACTTAATTATAGTCTTATTTTTACCAAAGCTCAATTATTTATATGTAAAATTCCTCATCAGTAAAAAATAACCGATCTCATTGCTGAGAATCGGTTTTCTAAATAAATCAAGTCAGCTGTTTGCATAATATAAATTATGTAAACAAACTCTACAACAACAAATCTTTGACTTTCCCAATTTCGCTTTTTGGAATAACCAGGTGAATCATATCACCCAGATACATTCTGGTTGAGCCGTTAACTGTTTGGCTCTTGCCATTATGGACTTGGGTAGTGATGAGGACGTTGTGTGGTAAGTTGAGTTCATGAACTTGTTTCCCAGCAATTTTATCAGAAACTGGTATTTCGATAAGTGTAACTTCTCCTTCGCTGGATACTTCTTCTGGAAGCATTTTTTCCAGCATGGCTTCATAGACTGGTGCACCCTTGAGCAAATCCATGATAATATAAGAAACAAGAGTGACAAGACCAAGTGGCATGAGGTTGCGAATATCTCCTACCATCTCAGTTACGAGGATCATGGCAGTTAAGGGAGCTTTTGATATTGCTCCAAAATAGCCACTCATTCCTAGAATGACAAATATAGGGAATTGCTCTTGACTGACAAGTCCAAGATTGACACAGATAACACCAACTAGGGCACCAAGTAAGGAACCGAGAGCCAGAATTGGCAGGAAAATTCCTCCTGGAAGACCACTTCCATAACTAATCATGCTCCAGATAAAGCGAATTAAAAAGTAAGCTAATAGAACTTGAAAACTAAAATCTTGCTCAGTTGGGGAAAGTACCAGCTGATTTCCACCACCAAGGATGTGGGGTAAAAAAATTCCGACTGGTATGATGAGAATGAAGGCCAGAATTGGATAATAAGCTCTATCCAAATGGATTTTTTGACCAATCCAATCATAAAGTCTACCGACATCGAGCACAGCTTTTTCATAGAGAAAACCTGAAAATCCAAGGAAAATTCCCATCACAAGATAAATCCAGTATTGATCTAGGGTCATGAGAGGAATGTTATCTGGCATATCCAATACTGGTGTCAAACCGAACATGAGCAGAGACACAAAGTTTGCTACGATGCTGGCTGCTAGTGTAGAAACCCAGAAAAAGCGCGAAAAATGGTGATAAACTTCTTCTACTACAAAGAGGAGGCCTGCTATTGGTGCATTAAAGGCTGCGGCTAATCCTGCTGCAGCTCCACTTGCAATTAAGGAACGCTCCTCTACTGGACTGGATTTGAGCCATTTGGCAATACCTTTACCACCGACTGCTCCCAGTTGAATACTTGGTCCTTCACGCCCCAGCATGAGTCCACTGGCAATAGCAAGCATTCCTAGCACATATTTTTTCCAAAGAACGCCCCACCAGTTGAGGGACATGAGGCCTTTCAGTTCGGCTTCGACTTGCGGAATTCCTGATCCTTTGATATCTTTTTCTGATCGAGTTAATTTAGCACTGAGCCAACAGATGAGTATATAAAACAAAACCAGTACAAAAAGATTGCGCACTAGGTGCCCTTGATCTTGATAAAGTCCTTGTATCAGGTGGAAGCCCTTTTCAATTAAGAAACGAAAGGATCCGACGATAATTCCAACGACGAGGCCGACAATGATTCCTCGTCCAACTTGGGATAATATAGTACTGGATGCAAAGGCGAATTCTTTCTTAGAACGGACTATTTCCGACTGTTCCTCCATGGTATCTCCTTTCAATTAACTTTCTTTTTTACCAAAAACCAGTGATTTAATTGGTTCAAAACTGGTTCGGTGAATTGGGGTAATTCCTAGTTTTTCTAGTCCTTCTAGGTGTTTAGCAGTTCCATATCCTGCATTGGCAGTAAAATCATAGCCAGGAAACTGCTGATCGTAGTCCTTCATCAATTCATCACGGGTCACCTTGGCTACTATAGAAGCCGCTGCAATAGAGAGGGAATTAGCATCACCTTTGATGATGGAGGTTTGTGAAATGGGCAACTCCAGTTTCATGGCATCTATCAAAAGGTGCTCAGGTTGAGGACTGAGCTGGGAGATTGCTTCCTGCATGGCCAGTTTAGTTGCTCCGTAGATATTGACTTGGTCGATGACCTGATTATCCATGATACCAACGCCAATTGACAAGGCTTGGTCTTGAACTGCTTGGAAAATCTCCAGATGTTTCTTTTTAGGAATTTTCTTGCTGTCGTTGAGACCTCTAATCTTACAATTTTGAGGTAAAATAACAGCTGCAGCGACTACAGGACCAGCCAGAGGACCTCGGCCGACCTCATCAACACCAGCAATTAAGGTCAATCCTTGCTTGTAAAGTTCTTTTTCGTAGGAAAGCATGGCTTCCAAACGAAAATCCTCATCCAATTCAGCCTGAATGGCTTTTTTACGCTTGCTGATTTCCTTTTGAACTCCAGAGCGACTATCCTGTTCGAGTTGTAAAAAAAGAGGGTTATCTAAGTCCTTGACCGTTGCAAGAAGTTCTTTTATTTCTTTAATCGTCGCCATAGAGGTCTTTCAATGTATCTAAGGTATAGTTACCGAGTTTGCCATCACGGACTTCCTTCACGAAGAGACTGTAAAAACGGTCATAGTCATCACGGAAACCGAGGGCACGGGTCATATCCATAATAATCACAGGCGCTTCCTCTTCAATTTTCATTTGTTTGAAGCGTTCAGCCAACTTTTCTGGATAATGTTCTTTGAAATAATTGAGGCCAAAAATAGTTACCTCATCCATAGGAAGCAACTGGTCTTTGATAGCTCCAGTCAAGGCCAGTTTCAGTGCAACAGTTTCATCCTCAAACTTAGGCCAGAGAATCCCCGGTGTATCCAAGATTTCCAGGTCTTTATTGGTTTTGAGCCATTGTTGCCCCTTGGTAATCCCTGGCTTGTTTCCAACAACAGCAATTTTCTTACCAGCCAAACGATTCATCAGAGTTGATTTACCAGCATTTGGAATCCCAATAATCATGGTACGCAAGGTTTCAATCTGAATACCACGTTCTTTCTGACGAGCAATCTTATCGGCCATGAGCTTTTTGGCCGCATCTGTTACAACTTTTACAGTCACTTGCTCTTTGGAATTGATAGTCAGCGTCTGGATTCCCTGTGATTCAAAATACTGACGCCATTCTTTGGTCATTACTGGATCGGCCAAGTCCGCCTTGTTTAAAATCAGGAGTTTCGGTTTATCACCAACAATCTTGGTCAACATAGGATTTTGACTAGATAGAGGTAAGCGTGCATCCACCAAAATCGTTACAAAATCAACAAATTTTAGATTTTCCTGCACCTGCCGACGCGCTTTAGACATGTGACCAGGAAACCATTGAATAGTAGCCATTGAGTTTTTTTCCTTTCGTAGCAAGGGTTTAGAGCCCCTATTTTATTTTACTATTGTCTAAACACCAAGCGAACACCAAAACTACCATGCAATGGAAAAACCTCTGATTTGATTCTCACTTGATTTCACAATCTTTATATCAAACTGTGGGTGGTATTTGACAATATCTTTTTTGATTTTTAATAGTAAATTCGAAATAATATTTTTAGGTGAGTAACGTGGACTAAGATGTAACAAGTCTTTGAACTCATCGACACTTAATTCTACTTTATTGCTATTATCACTAGTTTCAATGAATTTTTCAATTATTCTGGAATATTTACAGGTATAACTTTTCAATTCTTCAAAATGGAAATTGTGATTTTCTACAAATTGATTTAAGGCTTTTACAGTATTTTCTTGTGAACGATTTATATTATGTGTATAGCCCATTGTTGTCTCAAAGTTAGCGTGTCCTACTCTAGTCATAATATCTTTCACTGCTATGTGCATCTCATTACTTTGAAGGTAACTAATATGCATATGCCTAAACGAATGGGGAGTAACATGTTTTACCCACTTAAAACCATAGTCACTTAAACAATTTGTCAATAATTTTCCTTCTATTCGTTTCAAAATTTGACGAAAAGTGCTTGATGTTATTGGAGAGCCGTATTCTGTTCTAAATACACTTTCAGAATGTGTAAAAGCAGGACAGGGATGTTTCTCCATATAAGCATCAAACTCTTTATTTCTCTGTATTGTCCTTTTAATAGCTTCGCTTGCAGCTTCAGGCAAAGCTACTTCTCTAATTGAATTGAGTGTTTTAGTTGTATCAAAGTGAAATTGTTCAACTTTTAAACAATGATATTGAAGTGCCTTATCAATATGCAAGATTCCTTTTTCAAAATCAATATCTGATGGTAAAAAAGCAGCTTCACTAATTCGAATACCTGTAAGCAACAATACTATAGCAAGATCATAATAGTTTGCATTTCTGCATTGGCTTAATACATCAAAAAATGCGTGTAATTCATGGATTTCTAGAAATTTAGAATCATGTCTTTCTTTTGCTTTACGCCTTTTCTCTAGTGAAATATCTAGTTTTACCGCAGTCATAGGAGAGAACTTAATGACATTATATAACACACCATGATTAAAAATCTTATTACAAGTACTTTTTATATGAGTCATTGTTGAAGGTGATGCATCATATATTTCTAAATATTTATTGAGACTTTTTTTCATCAGAAGTGGAGTAATCCTGTCTAATAAAAAATCATCTCCTATAATTTTCCCAAGACGCTTCATCACCAGTAGTTCTCTCTGAATTGTTTGTGGTTTAACAGAGACACACCAAGTCTGAAACCAATTTTCTTTTAACTCTCCAAATGTTGTAATCAGTTCAGGGCTAAACTGACTTTCAAATGAAGTAGTTAGTCTATCTATCTTATCAAGAACCTCTCTTTCAGCTTGTTTCCTCGCCCTACTAGTATTCCTAGTGTAACTTACAGTTACTGATTTCCACTTTCCTGTTAGTGGATCTTTGTACTTTTCAACCACTTGATATAAGGGTTGCCCTTTTGAATTTGTTTTAGTTACATAATACATAATTTAATTCCTCTTAACTCTTAAAAAGAAATAAATCATTGTTGTATAGAATAAATAACTACCCTATATTATACCATGACTTCCTTATTTTGTCCGCTTTTGCTTCCATCTTAAGAAACTTTCAAATCCTTCTAGATTAATGAAAACAAGTTTATGGGTTGGGTTAATTACATACATGGAAAATGTTCTGTTTTCTCGCATTTCTTTAATCCATCTGTTCAATGTATATTGATTTAAACCATCCCATCTTTTTAGAATTCCTTTTTTATCGGCCCATTCTGCAATGGAATTTTCGACAGATATATATTTTATATTCATGTCATCATCCTTCCTAAAAAATATTTTCTCCTCCATGGCATGACTGATGAAGTCATCATAAGAATTTCACTTGCTGCTCTTTCACGGTGGCAGCCTGAACGGTCAGAAGTATCATTGTATATCATTTGTATCATGGCATATAAAGTATCGCTCTATTTTATTGATGGTTTTAATATCGCTCTTATCATGGCGAGCCATTCAAAACTGCTCCACAAATGAGGAAAGTACCATTTTGGACTATTCAATTGTCAATGTGCTTTCTTAACCTAATACTTTTTGGAGTAATGGTCTTCTTTATTATCCACTCGACCTACAAGGTAATCTAAACTTACATTATAAAAATCTGCAAGTTTGATAAGGTCATCTATAGAGATTAACCTGGTACCTGATTCCATTTTAGAATACGCTGATCTTGTACAATTTAAGATTGTTTTTGCAACATATTCTTGTGTCAAATCATCATCCTCGCGTAAATCTCTAATCCTTTTCAACATCCAATGTCTCCTAAAACAAGTATAATATAGTTATTTTCTTATTTTTAAATATGTGACAAATTGGCACATGAAACTATTCTATATATACCTTTTAGGAAACTGTTTACTCTAAATGTATCTCATTTTCCTTAATAGATTTCATATTTTGTTTTTCCTTATATTTCTTTATTGTTTTATTAAACATTTCAAATAAATTTATTGCTTCTCTATGTTGTTCCTTCAGTGTTTCAATCTTTCCTTTATATATGTATAAATCCTTCTCTATTGTATCTACTGAACTTTTACCTTGAATACTATTTTCTAAATTGCTAGAACTATTTGTCGTATCTTTCAACAATACTTCCTCTAAATTAGTTAAATCATTAATTTTATTTTGGACTTGTTCAATCATATTCTCTAGATATGATATTTGGGCAATGAAATCATTTGTTATATCTTCAAAATCATTCGAACTATTTTCCGCAGATATAAGAAAATCTAATTGTTCTATTTTTTCTTTAATTTTGCTAAGAGGAATTCTTCTATACATATACTGTGGTTCATACTGAAGATTAAATTGTCTAATCAAAGTTTTACCTTTCATAAATCGATTTTTTTCTACTGAATCTTTATGATATACATAGTAAGAACTAGTTTCTCTGAGAAATACTTTAACTTTTTCTTCTTCCATATTGATCTGAATATTTGGTACAAAAATAAGTCCTTCTTGTCGGATACCAAACTGTACCTTAATGTAAATTCCATCGTCTACTACTTCTTCTATTTGATTAAGATTCAACTCTACTTCAAACTCATGAACAGCATCTCTATTTCTCTTGAAATCTTGATAAGATTTCCATACCATCTCTTCTGACGGCAACTCTTTTTCTTTAATTATCTTTTCTTCATTGTAAAGTTCAACTAAATTTTTATTATCTAAGACAAAAGTTTCATTTTTGTTATTAAAATAGTCTTGAAAATAACTAACACTATACAGATTCGTTTTTACCAATTCCTGCTCTGCAAGCTTAATCCCATCAAATTCAAATAGAACATGTTTTTCTTTCGGAATTATTTTTAAGCCAAAAACTTCTGCTCGTTGAATCAATTCATTCATATTCTTCATTTTCGGAAGTAAAAATTCTAATATGTTTATGATTTCCCTTTGAACAAACTTTTTCTCAAAATAAGTTTCATTATAAGGTTGTTTTCTACTCAATTTACTATCACGTACGACTTGTTTCATATTTGAATCAGTCATAAAATAAGTAACATGCTTGTGTCTAAAATCAATTTTTAAATGTAAAGCTTTAGCTTTTTTCTTAAGATCTTCAAAATTTTTCGAGTTCTCGATTAGAAAATATACCCGTTGTTTTATTTCATATTTGTAATTTGTTTTGCGATAAACTTCATACTGACGATGCGAATAACGATTTTCTATAATTTTTGCCCCTGCAATTTTTGAAAGACGATCAGAAACCATTCGTAGATTATGTTCTGCCTTATAATCCCATAGAAACTTTTTATCAGAATTCTGATCAATTGAATTTAGGATGATGTGATTGTGGATATGACCTTTATCGACATGAGTTGCTACAATAAAACGAAATCTACCTCCTGTCAACTCTTTAGCTGCCTCATAACCAATTCGATTGATTTGTTCAGGAGTGAGATGGTCATCTGGAGAAAAGGACTGAATGATGTGATGAGAATGAATTTTTCGTTGATTTACTTCTTGCCTATCATGACGAAATTCATAAAGAGTATCATTACTTAAAAAATTATCATTGTACATCTTCACTAGTTCTTTATAACTAGGAAAATCTAAATAATTTCTCATACCAAAATCTGAAACTAGTGTTAGATTTTTTGTTTTACTTGGATTCAAAATATATTTGATTAGTTTACTACGATAATTTTTTCCATGAATCGCAAAGTGTTTAGTGATGACCATAAAATTTCCTCAATTTTTCAGATCGAATAAGAAAATCTTTCTCCACTTCTACTATTAACTCTTCTATACCTTTTCTCAACTCATTTAATTCAACTTCCGTTATTAAATTCGAATAATTTATGCTTCTGGCTATTTGATTAATATTATTTCCGATTCGTTTTAATTCAAAAATCAAATCTTGATAACTATTTGTATCAATGGTGATAAAATTCATACCAGGATCTAGTAGAGTTCGTCTAGCATATTCTGAGAATGATAAGCAGTTACTTTTTGAGATATTTTCATTCAATTTGACTAATTCTAGATCAGATAGAAAGACTTTTTTTAAATTTGTTCTATATCTGTGCTCCACTCTACTACCTCATGTATTTATTACAAAAATCTTCACTAAGAGGACCTGTTTTTTCTACCTCTTTAATTAATTCCTGAATACAAGTTAACAAAATAGAAACATGTTCGTGAGTAACCTGATGATTTGTTTTAGCAATTATGAATACTTCATGAACATCACGACTAATTTGTTCCAACTTTTGTTTTTTCCAAAGGTTGAACCATTTTTCCATCTGTTTTTGTCCATCAGATAATAGTAAGCTTTTACGGAGAAAATCAGAAAAATTATCATCTCCTTTCTCTCTCATTAAATCTAGTATTTGTTTTTCTTCCGTTTCTGTTAAGCGAAATTGTTTCCGAATACTACGTATATTTCTTTTCATATGATTTATCCTCTCTCATAGATACTTGTACTGACAATGTAAGCTTACATACACTGTCAGTACGTTTTACAAAATAGATTCAACATTTTTGTATGGCTTTGCGAGCTCAGATATTGTGTCCACAATATCCCAAAAATCATATCGCCTGCCATTTCAAACCTCACGGTTCAAAAAACAAACGATATGAAAATGTGGTGGCACGCCCCCAAACCCCCAAGATAAATCTAAATTAAAAAAAGTATAACAAATACTTTTTGATAAAATTATCACAGAAAAAAGAGCCCTGTCGGACTCTTACAAATTAAAACAATGTCTCTGATATTCATACTGTCTAATACCACTACTGTCTTTGTTCATCTTGATAGAAAAAACAAAGTAATGATCACGACCGTCTAAAGATTTACTTTTGTTAAGTTTAAAATAATGTTTTTGAGACATAGCCATTGTGCGTAAAATATCATCTGTGATAAATGTTAATGGTATATCTAAAGCTGAATACTTGTAAAAATCTGACTCAAACTGTAAATAAGAATCTGAAAAATAATCTAGCTGTAATTTATCATCATATAATTCTTTACGATTCATGTAATTCCTCCCCTTCTATCTGTATATCGAGTATATCTTCCCATTTTAATCGAAGAAAACCAGTGTCTGATTTTATAGATATAAACTCTTTTCCAATCTCTTTAACAATACCTGATACTACTTTTCTTTGATTAGAAAACTTAAAAACAAAAGTTGCAGGGAATACATTCGTATAAAGTTGACGAACAAATAGAACTTTCTCTTCCAATGATAGGGAAATGGAGATATCTTCTTTATTTTTTTCTGCCCAAAGAGAACTGGAATGTTCTGATAAAAAGAAGCCCATCCACTTAGCCATGCCACGATCCTGATATACTCGGGCAGACTCAAAAGGTAAATAAGAACGATTCATTATTTTAGTCCATCTAATCCTCCAGCTGAATGACCACCAATGAGTTTGCTTCTAGCAATTGTTCTAGAAGCTTGATCTAGGGCATTACCTTTCAATAGTGAAGTGAACCCAAATTCTGTTCGAATAGCATCGATTGCGGACTGGAGCCTTTCTTCTTTTTCTATTTTCTCAATATCATCAAATAATGAAATCAATCCAAAGGATTCATCCACTAAACCAGAATAGTTAACCGCAACATTCCTGATAGCTCCTGAAGTATATTTAGTGTGAAATAACTTTAAAACGTAGTTTGTCAGTAGTGCTGTTTGATTAGTTGGTTCAATTTTCATTTGAGTATTGATAGAACGCTTTTGTTCCACTTTAGAGTAGCCTAGATGTATAGAAACTACTGTTGCTTTTTTACCAGATCTTCTCAATCTAACTGCAACTTGTTCTGCCATCTCACGAAGTATGATCTCAATATCTCTTTGTTTAATATAATCTTTTGGTAAAACTTGAGAGTTCCCTATCCCTTTTGACTTTGGCTTATAAGGTTTATGAACATTACTTTCATCAATCCCATTGGCATGGAACCATAACTCTAGACCCATGATACCAAGCTCTTTTTTAATCAAGTCAGGATTAGCCTGAGCCAATTCTTTAATCGAAAAGATACCTAAATTATGTAATCTTTTCTCCATGCGATTTCCAATTCCCCAGAAATCTGTCATTTTAGGAATAGTCCATACTTTCTTTTCGACATCCTCATAGGACCAATTGGCTCTCATTGTCGGAGTCTTTTTAGCTTCATTATCAAGTGCCAGCTTAGCTAATAAGGGATTGGCATTAGACATGCCTACAGTTGAATAGATTCCAGTTTTTCTCCAAATCTTTTTTTGAATAGCAGCCGAAATAATATCTAATTTATCTTTCCTACTAATACTTTTATCTGGTACAAAATAATTTAATGAACTTGTTAAATCAATAAATCCTTCATCAATTGAGTAGGGATAAATATCATCTGGTGCTGCAAAATCTTGAAAGATTTTTTGAATCTCCATGTTGACAGCAATGTAAGTATCCATTCTCGGAGGAACAATCACGGTTGATTTTGCCCATTCCTCTATATAGCGGACATAGTCTATCGTTGTCGGTAAACCTTGCTTCTTAGCATTATAATAAGAGAATTTGCGAGTCTTTACATCAAATGGTAAATCATAGGAACGTCCAACGTTCGACTTTCCAAAGACCTTTTTAAACATAGGAGAGGAAGCAAGGATTAAACCCGCAGAATTATCTGCACGACTCATAACACAAAGCGAAGTCTTAAGTGGGTGTAATCCTCTATCTACACATTCTACACTTGCGTAAAAAGATTTCATATCAATAAAGGCAATGTCACTTTGAGGTTCGAGACTATAATCAAACCAACTCATACTTAGTCCTCTAAAGGCATAAAGTTCCCAACTATTTTCCCTATAATGCGAGGATTCTCATCATAAGGCGCAAACTTATCTGAATAGTTCCGATTGAGTGAAACTAAACGAAGCCCATTTTCTTCACGATACACTTTCTTAATATATGTTTGACCATCCCAATCTATGGCATAGATAGCCCCGTCATAATCAAATCCCGTTTGCTTAATAAGGGCTACAGAACCATCTTCATATGTCGGTTCCATTGAATTTCCAAACACCCATGATGCAAAGTCATAATCAAATTGATGATTAAAATAAACTGTATCGTAATTACCATCATCAAAATAAGCTGTTCCTGTACCAGCTGATAATTTTTCGTAAACTTTATAAGCAAAACGCTCAGGAATTTCTACAACCTTCGCATTCTGTTTGTTCAATAGTTCTGTAGCATAATGAAGTGTTGCTTCTTGATTCCTTTCCGTTAGTTTGAGATAGGTTTCTACTATTTCATACTCTGATTCAAAATATCGAGGGTCTACATTCAAAATCTCACTCAATTTGCTTAGATTATTTTGATTAGGTTTTGTTTTACCTGATTCCCAATTAAAGTACGAAGCTCTACTAATTCCCAAACTGGATGCAAGTTGAGATTGAGATAATCCTTGACTTTCTCTTTTTTCTTTTAATTTAGTAGGTGAAAACATTTGTTCTCCTTTTGTAAGTTTATTAACTAACAAAAGGATACCATAGCTTATTGAAAAAATCAAGAGTTTAATAACCCCCAAGATTTAAAATAATCATAAACTGTGCTTAATTTGTACTTATATTGCTAGGAAACCATCACTTAAGAAAGTTATAACTTTTGAAAAAGATAAAGAACAAGCAAAAATAGAAAATAAAAAAAAGGATCGTTATTTTTAAAATGACGATCCAATAGACTATATTTTAAAACTCATGATCTAACAACCATTTCGATTAGTTAAATCTTTCAATCTTTCTTCTCCAGATTTAAGCATCTCTTTCTCCACTTGATTCCATTCTCCAAATAGTAAATCATGAAGAACGGTTGCTGCTGAAGTTTTATCTTCTCCTGAATCATATACACAACTTCTATCTCGTTGGTAAATTTGAATTCTTTCAAAGATAGCTAGTTCTTCCAATTGTCGTGTATTATTAACTAGATGATTTACAATGAAATCATGATGTTCTTTTGGAGTTGCGCGTGCTTGATTTGGATTGATAGCGTATAGTTCTTCGTATCGGATAAGGGTGCTCAGATAGGACAGCTTAGGTTTTGTCGCAATCAAGGCTAATTGTACTTCATATCCCTTATTTTTCAAGAGTTGTGCTGTTTTCTTTGGAACATCAACTGTTCGTAAAGTTCCCTCTATCAAAAGATTGTATCCCAAATGACTCAATTCTCTTACTAAAGACTCTACCATTTTACCTGCAAAATATTTGGTGTATTCAACACTGTCTTTGCCATATTCTTGCTGCAGTTCTAAATAGTGTGGAT
>NZ_VMLH01000022.1:0-18312 GCF_013276595.1 Streptococcus sp. 10824 | reverse complement strand
AAAACACGACTTTACCCTTTTTGGTAAATACCGTATCGTGCTTGGTAGTATCTTGCTACTTTATAGCTTTGTCCGTTTATTTGTATAAGAAAAACCTTGAAGGGGCAACTCTTCAAGGTTTTATACTCAATGAAAATAAAAGAGCAAACTAGGAAGCTAGCCGCAGGTTGCTCAAAACACTGTTTTGAGGTTGCAGATAGAGCTGACGTGGTTTGAAGAGATTTTCGAAGAGTATTAAAATCCAGTCACGGTAATCCCCAATAGGCGGACACCTCTTTCTTTCTCGCTTAATTCTTCATAGAGTTGCAGGGCTATTTGGCCTATCTGACTAGCATCCTGTGTTTTTTGAGAAAGACTTTTTCGTTTAGTAAGAGTTGAAAAGTCCTCGTAGCGGATTTTCAGAATGACAATTTTTCCAGTTTTCTCTTGTTGATTGAGATTGAGAGCGACTCGTTCTGATAGGAGAGTCAGCTCTTTTTTGATGTCTTCCTCGGCACGGAGAATCTTTCCATAGGTTTTCTCTTTGCCGATTGATTTACGGATGCGATTGGATTTGACGGGGGAGTTGTGAATGCCACGAGCCTTTCGATAAAGGTCATAGCCCAGTCTGCCAAAACGGTCTATTAGAGTCACTTCAGGAACTTCAAGTAGGTCAGCGCCAGTAAAAACCCCCATTTGATGCAGACGTTCTACTGTCTTTTTTCCTACTCCATGAAACTTGGAAATATCCATTTGTTTGAGAAAATCCTCAGCCTGGTCAGGTAGAATCACTGTCAGACCATGTGGTTTTTGATAATCGCTCGCCATTTTAGCTAAGAATTTGTTGTAGGAAACACCGGCAGAAGCAGTTAGATGAAGTTCTTGCCAGATATCCTCTTGAATGAGGCGAGCGATTTTGACCGCTGACTTAATCCCGAGTTTATTTTCTGTTACATCCAAATAGGCTTCGTCAATGCTCATGGGTTCAATCAAATCTGTATAGCGCTTAAAAATAGCTCGAATCTGGAGGCCCACAGACTTATATTTCTCATAATTCCCTGAGATGAAGACGGCCTGGGGACAACGCTCATAGGCTTCCTTGGAACTCATAGCAGAATGGACACCAAAAGCTCGCGCCTCATAGCTACAGGTAGAAACGACTCCCCGCCCACCTGTTTGCCGAGGGTCACTTCCGATAATGACAGGTTTTCCTCTGAGTTTAGGATTATCCCTGATTTCTACCGCAGCAAAAAAGGCATCCATGTCAATATGGATGATTTTTCTTGACAAATCATTTAACAAAGGAAAAATCAACATGCCTAGCTCCTTTTACTGCTTATTTTCTTTTATTATACCCTTTTTTCTGAAAAAAAGAAAAAAGGGTATAATTTTTTCAAAAATATAATACAGTTTAGAGAAAAATATAGACTGTTTTAGAAAAGAAAGTGTAAAAATAGGGATTTATCACTTGTTGAAAACGATTACTGTATGGTATACTTGTCTCATGAATGTAACAGATGGTTGTTACTAGAAAGAAAAAAGAGGACATTAACATGGTTGTTAAGACAGTTGTTGAAGCACAAGATATTTTTGACAAAGCTTGGGAAGGCTTCAAAGGAGTAGATTGGAAAGAAAAAGCAAGTGTATCACGCTTCGTACAAGCTAACTACACACCTTACGATGGAGACGAAAGCTTCCTTGCTGGACCAACAGAACGTTCACTTCACATCAAAAAAATTGTAGAAGAAACTAAGGCTCACTACGAAGAAACTCGTTTCCCAATGGACACTCGTCCAACATCTATCGCTGATATCCCAGCAGGATTTATCGATAAAGAAAACGAAGTTATCTTTGGTATCCAAAATGATGAACTCTTCAAATTGAACTTCATGCCAAAAGGTGGTATCCGTATGGCTGAAACTACTTTGAAAGAAAATGGATACGAACCAGACCCAGCTGTTCACGAAATCTTCACTAAATATGTAACAACAGTTAACGACGGTATTTTCCGTGCCTACACTTCAAATATCCGTCGCGCTCGTCACGCACACACTGTAACTGGTCTTCCAGATGCATACTCACGTGGACGTATCATCGGTGTTTACGCACGTCTTGCTCTTTACGGTGCAGACTACTTGATGCAAGAAAAAGTAAACGACTGGAATGCAATCGAAGAAATCGATAAAGAAACAATCCGTCTTCGTGAAGAAATCAATCTTCAATACCAAGCATTGCAACAAGTTGTTCGCTTGGGTGATCTTTACGGAGTTGACGTTCGCAAACCAGCGATGAACGTTAAAGAAGCAATCCAATGGGTTAACATCGCCTTCATGGCTGTCTGCCGTGTAATCAACGGTGCGGCTACATCTCTAGGTCGTGTGCCAATTGTACTTGACATCTTTGCAGAACGTGACCTTGCTCGTGGTACATTTACTGAATCAGAAATCCAAGAATTCGTTGATGATTTCGTTATGAAACTTCGTACAGTTAAATTTGCTCGTACAAAAGCTTACGACCAATTGTACTCAGGTGACCCAACTTTCATCACAACTTCTATGGCAGGTATGGGTAACGACGGTCGTCACCGTGTTACTAAGATGGACTACCGTTTCTTGAACACTCTTGACAACATCGGTAACTCTCCAGAACCAAACTTGACAGTTCTTTGGACTGATAAATTGCCATACAACTTCCGTCGCTACTGTATGCACATGAGCCACAAACACTCTTCTATCCAATACGAAGGTGTAACAACAATGGCTAAAGACGGATATGGTGAAATGAGCTGTATCTCATGCTGTGTGTCTCCGCTTGACCCAGAAAATGAAGAACAACGCCACAACATCCAGTACTTCGGTGCGCGTGTAAACGTATTGAAAGCCCTTCTTACTGGTTTGAACGGTGGTTACGACGATGTTCACAAAGACTACAAAGTATTTGACATCGAACCAATCCGTGACGAAGTTCTTGAATTTGAATCAGTTAAAGCTAACTTTGAAAAATCTCTTGACTGGTTGACTGACACTTACGTAGATGCTTTGAACATCATCCACTACATGACCGATAAGTACAACTACGAAGCTGTTCAAATGGCCTTCTTGCCAACTAAACAACGTGCCAACATGGGATTCGGTATCTGTGGATTTGCTAATACTGTTGACACATTGTCAGCTATCAAGTACGCTACAGTTAAACCAATCCGTGACGAAAATGGCTACATCTACGATTACGAAACAATCGGTGAATACCCACGTTGGGGTGAAGATGACCCACGTTCAAACGAATTGGCAGAATGGTTGATCGAAGCTTACACAACTCGTCTACGTAGCCACAAACTTTACAAAGACGCTGAAGCTACAGTATCACTTTTGACAATCACATCTAACGTTGCTTACTCTAAACAAACTGGTAACTCACCAGTTCACAAAGGTGTATACCTCAACGAAGATGGTTCTGTGAACTTGTCTAAACTTGAATTCTTCTCACCAGGTGCTAACCCATCTAACAAAGCTAAAGGTGGATGGTTGCAAAACTTGAACTCCCTTTCTAGCCTTGACTTTAGTTACGCAGCTGACGGTATCTCATTGACTACACAAGTATCACCTCGCGCTCTTGGTAAGACCCGTGACGAACAAGTTGATAACTTGGTAACAATCCTTGATGGTTACTTCGAAAACGGTGGACAACACGTCAACTTGAACGTTATGGACTTGAACGATGTTTACGAAAAGATCATGTCAGGTGAAGACGTTATCGTACGTATCTCTGGATACTGTGTAAACACTAAATACCTCACTCCAGAACAAAAAGCTGAGTTAACTCAACGTGTCTTCCACGAAGTTCTTTCAATGGATGATGCCTTGGATGCATTGAGCTAATCAAGTTCTTGAATAATGAAATAAGTAACCCTCGGTCAGTCGACTGAGGGTTGTTTTTTGGACTCTTATACTCTGACAAAATCTCTTCAAATCACGCTAGTTTTATCGGCTGACTTAAAGCAGTGTTTTGAAAACTCTATGGCTTGCTTCCTAGTTTGTTCTTTGATTTTCATTGAGTATTAAATATTTTAAGTCATTTTATGAAGTGTCTCGCTTGGTTTAAAAAGAGTTGGTTGAGTTGAGAAGGTGGTCTGAAATAAAAACACCACACTTTGTTAGATACAAGGTGTGGTTGTATTTTATCTCTTAGACCAAGTTCTCTTCATAAAGAGAAGGAGGATTGGGTAAATCTCTAAGCGGCCTGCAATCATTGCAAAGGAGAGGAGAATTTTTGAGATAGGACTAAAGATTGCGAAGCTAGAAGTGGTTCCTAGAATAGGACCGATATTATTGAAACAGCTAAAGACAGCGCTGGTAACGACCAGGAAATCATTGCTGTCTAGACTGACAATAAAGATAAGTGATAACAAAATCATAGCATAGATGACAAAGTACTTGAGAATTTTATGCTGGGTATCTTTGTCAATCACAGTTTTATTAACATGGAGGGTCAAAACACGGTGGGGCGATAGGATTGACAAAATTTGATTTTTGGCAATTTTTGAAAGGATAAGGCCTCGAATAACCTTGAGTCCACCTGCGGTTGAACCAGCAGAACCACCGATTCCCATGAGGAAGAGGAGGATAAACTGGGAGAAGAGGGGCCAGTTGGTAATGTCTCCATATCCAAAACCAGTCGTTGTAATGATATTGGAAACCTGGAAGAAGGCCATTTCAAAACTCTTAGAAAATCCTGGGTAGAGATAGAGGGTATTGAGGCTGATCAAGCCTGTAGAAATTAGAACGATGACCAAGTAGGCACGAAGTTCTTCATCTCCAAAGAAGGCTTTGACGCGACGGAGCATGAGGTAGTAGTAGAGATTGAAATTTACCCCAAAAACCAGAACTCCGATACTAACTAGATAGGTAATCAGTGAGCTCCCATAGTGGGCAATTCCGTCGTTATAGACGGTAAATCCCCCGGTACCTGCAGTCCCCATAGCGATAACAAAACTATCGTAGAGAGGCATACCGGCTAGATAGTAGATAATCACAAAAAGGGAAAAGAGGGCTAGATAAAGGAGATATAGAATCTGAGCGGTGTTTTTTAGCTTGGATACAACCTTGCCAAATACAGGGCCAGGAACCTCAGCCTTCATTACCTCTAGGTGGCTGTTTTTGGCATTATCCATAATAGCAAGTGCAAAAACAAGCACTCCCATCCCTCCAATCAAATGGGTAAAACTTCGCCAGAAGAGGAGGGAGCGACTGAGAACTGAAACATCGTTTAGAATAGTTGCTCCAGTAGTTGTAAAGCCAGAACTAATCTCAAAAAAGGCATCGATAAGGCTGGGAATTTGCCCAGCAAAAACAAAGGGGAGCCCCCCAAAGAAAGACCAAAGGATCCAACAGAGGGCAACAATCAAGATTCCCTCCTTAGCATAAATCCGTTGATTTTTTGGTTTTTGTAAAATTCCTGAACCACCTAGTAATACGAGAATCCCAATTGTCGTAAAGAGGGCTGTAAAGACTTGACTCGACTCACGGTAATAGACAGCAATCGCAACAGGAACCAAGAGAAGAACAGCTTCAATCAAAAGTAACTTTGAAAGGAGGTAACGAATCATACTTTTATTCATTTCTTACCTCGCAATCAAATCATAAATCTTGGTGATGTTTGGCAATAAGGTTATTACTAGGAGCTTATCTCCAACTTCCAGCATATCCTCTCCAGTAGGGAAAATAGTCTTTCCTTTTCGAATGATGGCTGCGATAAGAACCCCTTTTTTTAGTTTTAGTTGAGAAAGAGGTTTGGCAGTCATTTTATTGGCTTCTTTGATATGGAATTGCAGGGTTTCGATTTGACCATTTGCTAGATGGTGCATGGCTTGAAGATCTGAATACTGGGCATTAACCCGGCCTCTAATAAAGTGCATGATTGTATCTACAGCGATGATTTTAGGTGTGATGATACTTGAAAAATCAGGCGCATGGATAATTTCAAGGAGGCTAGTTCTGTTAACCTTGCTAATATTTTTTTGCACTCCGATACTATCAAGGAACATAGAGGTAATAATATTCTCTTCGTCAACTCCTGTTAGGGTTGCTACTGCATCATAGTTTTGAGCACTTTCTTCTAGTAAGATATCTTTTGCGGTACCATCTCCTTGGACAATATAGAGATTAGGGAATTTCTCACTGAAGAAACGTGCCCTTTCAGAGTTAATCTCGATGACTTTGGTATCGATACGACTGTCTTTGAGAATACCTAGTAGATAATAGGCAATTCTTCCAGCCCCGACGATGAGAAGGCTCTTCACAGCACGAGATTTGAAATAATTATGGAAGAGCATCATATCAACACGGTTACCAGTGACAAAGATTCTATCTTTATCCTGTATAGTCATGTCACCACTTGGGATGATAATTTGATGATCCCTCTCTATTGCACAGACAATGACATTGCCAAATTTTTTCCGAAAATCAGAAATGGGCATTTGGCAAAGACAGCTAGTGGATTTGACGACAAATTCCATGAGGCTAACGCGTCCACCAGCAAAGCGTTCGACAGAGAGGGCGTTGGGGAAGTCAATGATATTGGCGATAGCGCGGGCAGCCAAGAGCTCAGGGTTAACGATAAGGGAAAAACCGAGAATATTCTTTTCTTTGAAATAAGAGTTAGAATATTCAGGATTACGCACCCGAACGATAGTCTCTTTAGCCCCCATTTTCTTGGCTAGAACGGCTGCAATCATGTTTACTTCATCGTATTCAGTCAGGGCGATAAAGATGTCACAATCTTGGACGCTGGCTTGCTCAAGGATGGTAAAATCAGCCCCGTTACCAAGGATACCTATGATATCAAAGCGATTGACAATATGATTGAGGACGGCTTCGTCTTGCTCAATCAGTAAAACATCGTGCTTTTCTGCAACCAAGGAGCGACAGAGGGCAAAACCAACTTTTCCCCCTCCGACAAGGATAATTTTCATAATAAAACCTACTTTTTCATGATGTAACTATCATACCTTTTTTCAAGAAAAAATGCACCTACTAGCTAATAACCAGAGCTTTTAGTAGGAAATTTGCTATAAGGTAAAACTATACCCTAAGCAATTAAAATAGCTATTAGCGCCTTTCTCTGAAATATGGTATGATAAAGGATATACAAGGAGATAAAATGAATAATAATTTATTGGTACTACAATCAGACTTTGGTCTGGTAGATGGTGCGGTATCGGCTATGATTGGAGTGGCTTTAGAAGAGTCTCCAACCTTAAAAATCCATCACTTGACGCACGATATCACGCCTTATAATATTTTTGAGGGGAGCTATCGTCTCTTTCAGACGGTGGATTACTGGCCTGAGGGAACGACTTTTGTATCGGTTGTCGATCCAGGTGTCGGCTCGAAACGTAAGAGTGTGGTTGCCAAGACTGCAAAAAATCAATACATTGTCACGCCAGATAATGGGACTCTTTCCTTTATCAAGAAACACGTTGGTATTGTAGCCATTCGTGAAATTTCTGAGGTAGCCAATAGACGTCAAAACACAGAGCATTCTTATACCTTCCACGGTCGTGATGTTTATGCTTATACTGGAGCTAAATTAGCCAGTGGTCACATTACATTTGAGGAAGTGGGGCCAGAGCTCAGTGTGGATCAGATTGTGGAGCTTCCAGTCGTAGAGACCATCATTGAAGACCATTTGGTGAAGGGAGCTATTGATATTCTGGATGTGCGTTTCGGCTCGCTTTGGACCTCTATCACACGAGAAGAGTTTTACAAGCTGGAAGCAGAATTTGGTGACCGTTTTGAAGTGACTATCTATCACGCTGATATGCTGGTCTATCAAAATCAGGTTGTCTATGGTAAATCATTTGCAGATGTGAGAATTGGGCAACCAATCCTTTACATTAACTCTCTCTATCGTTTAGGTCTGGCTATCAATCAAGGTTCCTTTGCCAAGGCCTATAATGTGGGTGTCGGTTCATCTTGGACCATTGAAATAAAGAAAATAGAATCATAAAATAGGAGAATATAGATGAAAAATCAATCAATTAAACAAGTTGTTGCTATCGGTGTTGGAGCTGCGCTCTTTGTTGTTATCGGTATGATTAGCATTCCGACACCCGTTCCAAATACAAGCATCCAGCTTCAGTATGCGGTACAGAGCCTCTTGTCTATCATTTTTGGCCCTCTAGTGGGATTACTTGTTGGTTTAATTGGGCATGCAGTGAAGGACTCGCTTGCTGGCTACGGTCTTTGGTGGACTTGGATTATTGCTAGTGGTCTCTTTGGTCTAGCTGTAGGACTCTTTAGAAAATACATTCGAGTAACACAAGGTGTTTTTGGGTTGAAGGATATTGTCTTCTTTAACCTCATTCAGATTGTCGCAAATGCTCTGGTTTGGGGTGTCTTGGCACCACTTGGAGATGTTGTGATTTATCAAGAAGCGGCAGAAAAAGTATTTACTCAAGGGATTGTCGCAGGTATTGCTAACGCTGTAACTATAGCTATTGCAGGTACCCTTCTCTTGCTAGCTTATTCACGTACGCAAACTCGTTCAGGAAGTTTGAAAAAGGATTAACATAAGGGAAAAGGCTGGATAACCAGTCTTTTTCGATGTTTATAGATTAGTTAGGCAAGCAAGCTAGGCTAGGACTCTTTTTGATGCTAAGATTTTAAGAGAAGAGTCTGCAAGAAGGGGTAGATTTATGATAAAATAGAAGTCTAAGAAGCGAATGAAGAGAGTAAGATGAAAGAAGCTATAATTGAGTGGAAGGATTTCTCTTTCCAGTATGAAACGCAACAAGAACCGACCTTGCAAGGGATAGACTTGATTATTTATAAGGGAGAGAAAGTTTTAATTGTTGGGCCATCTGGGTCAGGTAAGTCTACCTTGGGTCAATGTTTGAATGGGATTATTCCCAATATTTACAAGGGGCAGCCGTCTGGAGAATTTTTAATTAAAGGGCAAGTAGCCTTTGATATGAGCATCTATGATAAATCTCATTTAGTTAGCACAGTTTTGCAGGATACAGATGGGCAGTTTATCGGCCTGTCTGTGGCAGAAGATTTGGCTTTTGCTTTGGAAAATGATGTAGCAGCTATAGAAGAGATGAAAAACCGTGTTCATAAATGGGCTGAAAAGCTAGACCTTCTTGATTTACTAGCTCAGCGTCCTCAGGATTTATCAGGTGGACAAAAGCAGCGGGTTAGTCTAGCTGGTGTCTTGATTGATGAGAGTCCGATTCTCTTGTTTGATGAGCCACTCGCCAATCTGGATCCCAAGTCAGGTCAGGATATTATCGAATTGATTGATCAGATTCACAAGGAGGAGGGGACGACGACCCTTATTATCGAACACCGTTTGGAGGATGTTCTGCATCGCCCTGTGGATCGGATTGTCCTTATAAACGATGGTCGTATCTTCTTTAATGGGAGTCCTGACCAGTTACTGGCGACTGATTTATTGACACAAAATGGAATTCGAGAACCCCTTTATCTAACCACTCTCCGTCAATTGGGTGTGGATTTAGCTAAGGAAGAACAATTAGCAAATTTGGACAACTTGTCTATCTCAAAAGGACATGTTCAGTTGCGGACGGAACTGGTAAAAGAAACCCCAGAATTGCAGTCACTCTTTAAATTAGAGGACATGTCGTTTTCTTATGATGATAGACCGATTTTAAAGTCCCTACATCTGGATATTAAAAAGGGTGAAAAGATTGCCATTGTTGGGAAAAATGGAGCAGGGAAGTCAACTCTAGCCAAGGCCTTAAGTAGCTTTATCCAGACGGAAGGTTCTTACCTTTGGGAAGGACAGGATATAAAAGTAGATTCTGTTGCAGAGCGGGCGGAACGAGTAGGCTATGTGCTGCAAAATCCCAATCAAATGATTTCAACCAATATGATTTTTGATGAGGTGGCTCTGGGACTCCGTTTGCGAGGTGTGGACGAGCAGGAAATTGAAACGAGAGTCTATGAAACTTTGAAAATCTGTGGTCTCTATGAATTCCGTAATTGGCCTATTTCTGCCCTGTCATTTGGTCAGAAAAAACGTGTCACCATTGCTTCAATTTTGGTCTTAGGAGCTGAAATTATCCTCCTAGATGAACCGACAGCTGGTCAAGACCAGAAGAACTATACTGAGATTATGGAATTTCTCGAAGAGCTGCATCAAAAAGGGCATACGATTGTCATGATTACCCATGATATGCAATTGATGCTGGATTATTCTGATCGTGCTCTTGTCATGGTTGATGGGGAATTGATTGCCGATACTGATCCAGCTAGTCTTTTGAGCAATCCTGAGCTGTTAGTAAAAGCCAACCTAAAAGAAACTTCAATCTTCAACTTGGCCAAGAAACTAGATGTGGATCCACTTGCTTTAACGGCATTTTACAAAGAAAGGAGAGAAGGATGCAAGCAAAATTAATCGGTTACCAGCATAGAGATACTGTGATTCATCGCTTGTCAGGAGCTGGGAAACTCCTCTTTTTCATCCTCGTGTCATTGGCGGCCATGATTAGCTATGATACCAGACTGCTTGTTCTGATTGCCATCTTTTCGGTCTTTCTCCTCTATTTGTCAGAAATCCGTTTTAAGGATGTTTCCTTTGTAGCCGTTTTTGCGACTGTATTTGCCGTTTTAAACGTTTTGATGGTCTATCTCTTTTCTCCCGAGTATGGGGTTGGACTTTACGGAGAGAGAAGTGTGATTTGGCAGGGAATCGGTGCCTACACTCTGACCAGTCAAGAACTCTTTTATCTGCTAAATTTGGCTATTAAGTACCTTTGCACCATTCCTCTGGCTATTATCTTTTTGATGACAACCCACCCTAGTCAGTTTGCTTCCAGTTTAAATCAAATTGGTGTGCCCTATAAGATTGCCTATTCTGTCAGCCTGACCTTGCGCTATATTCCAGATTTGCAGGAAGAATTCTTTACTATCAAGATGTCTCAGGAGGCGCGTGGGATGGAATTATCCAAGAAAGCTTCTCTCATGCAACGAATCAAAGGCAATCTGCGCATTATCACTCCCTTGATTTTTAGCTCGCTAGAACGCATTGATACCATTGCGACCGCCATGGAGCTTCGCCGCTTTGGGAAAGAGAAAAAACGCACTTGGTATAGTTATCAGGCCTTGAAAAAAGGAGACTATCTTACCTTGCTCTTGGCAGCCTTGTTTTTAGTAGCTAGTTTACTACTTATCTTGCAGAATCAGGGACGATTTTACAACCCTTGGAAATAGCTTGAAAAAATTGAAAAAATCAAGTCGTTTCTATTGACAATGATTCTGAAAGTGTTATACTAAGAAAGTAGTTTCGCTGATTTACTTCAAACCTGTTGTGAGGTAAGTTAACGATGCCTTAACCACGCTGTTTGCTGAGCTTGACTCCGGGCAGTGTGGCTATTTTTTTGCAATGGTGAAAGGAAGCAAGTCATGACAAATCACATTGTATTATTTGAACCTCAAATTCCACAAAATACAGGCAATATCGCGCGTACTTGCGCTGCGACCAATTCTCCCCTCCACATCATCAAGCCAATGGGCTTTCCTATTGATGACCGCAAGATGAAGCGAGCTGGATTGGATTATTGGGATAAGCTTGAGATTTATTTTTATGACAGTTTGGAAGATTTCATGTCTCAGATGAAGGGAAAACTCTATCTGATTTCGAAATTCGCGGAAAAAGTCTATTCTGAGGTGGATTTATCGACTGATGAAGACCATTATTTTCTCTTTGGACGTGAAGACAAGGGCTTACCTGAGGGCTTTATGCGCGAACATCCTGAGAAAGCTCTCCGTATTCCCATGAATGATGAACATGTCCGCAGTCTCAATGTGTCTAATACCGTCTGCATGATTGTCTATGAGGCTCTTCGCCAGCAGAACTTTGCAGGTCTTGAGCTCGTCCATACCTATGAAGCAGATAAATTGAAATAAAAAATGAAAATGAACAAAATGCTTGCGCTTGCAAGCGTTTTTTGTTATGATAAAAGAGTCTTCAGGGCAGGGTGTGATTCCCGACCGGCGGTAAATTTGACTAGCTATTTTAGCTTTCTCGTCGTTGTCTTGTCTCGATATACTTTAAGTATTATCTTCGACTGCGACGCCTAGATAAATCTAAAATATCTTAGCCAAATAAGTCCGCGAGCGCAAGCTGATGTGGTGAGATTCCACAACCGACAGTATAGTCTGGATGGGAGAAGACGAAAGAATAGCTTTGTCTGTTTTGATAGATTTATAGCCGGATTGTAACCACTTGCTTTGTTTTTCTTTAATAGAGTAAGAGGGAACTTTTGGGATATAAAAAGTGAGAATAGATAGAGGAATCCTTTCCAACTTCTTCTGATTTTATAGAAAATTGGAGGAACCTGTTATGACAAACACACGTCGACTTTCGACCATTGCAATTCTATCAGCCATCTCATTTGTGCTGATGTACTTTGACTTTCCGCTTTTACCAGCGGCGTCCTTCCTCAAGATCGAATTTAGTATCTTGCCAGTCCTTGTGGGTCTGGTGGTCATGGATTTGCCTGCTGCTCTAGGAGTGCTCTTGCTTCGCTCACTCTTGAAATTGCTTCTTAACAGCCAAGGAGTGAATACTTACATTGGTTTGCCGATGAATATCGTAGCTTTGGGAGTTTTTGTCATCGTATTTGCTTTGATTTGGAAAAAGGAACGGACAACCCTTCGTTTCCTACTAGGCTCTCTAGCTGGAACTATTGGTTTAACCTTGGCCATGTTGGTTCTCAACTATGTTTATGCTGTTCCTTTGTACGCTAAGTTTGCTAACTTTGATATTGGAAAAATTTTGGGACTTTCCAACTACCTAATGACCATGGTATTACCTTTTAACTTGATTGAGGGTGTAATCTTTTCCGTTTCATTCTGGTTGTTGTACGTCCTTTTGAAACCAACCTTAAAACACTATGAAAGATAAACAAACATTTTTAATGAAGGGCAGTTTTGCCCTTTTACTTTTCGTTATTCTTGGCTATATGGTCAAATTTTACCCTGAAATGTTGGTCAATTTTGACCAATCGCTTCAGACTGCCATTCGAGGAGACTTACCAGATTATTTGACTATTCTTTTTCGATCCCTCACACGTCTGATTGATATTCCAGTGATTATCACTTGGGTTGTTATTACAGCTTTTATCTTTTATCGTAAGCGGTGGAAGATAGAAAGTTTCTTCATGCTGGAAAATCTGGCTTTGGCAGGTCTTTTAATCGTGACCTTTAAAAATATCTACCAGCGCCCACGACCAGCTATTTTACACTTGGTTGAGGAGAAGGGATTTTCCTTTCCAAGTGGGCATTCTCTGGCTGTAACTTTGATGGTCGGTTCTCTGATTGTCATTCTCAGTCAACGGATTAAAAATCCGGTCTGGAGAAAAATTGTACAAATCGTGCTAGGCCTCTACCTAGTCAGTGTGCTGGTATCAAGGGTCTATCTGGGAGTTCATTATCCATCAGACGTTCTTGCCAGTCTCTGTCTGGGTTTGGGAGTCCTGTTTATCGAATTTCCCTTCTATGACAAGCTCCGCTTTCAATGGCGATTTAAAGGCAAGCAGAAGTGATGGAAAAGATAAAAAATTGTACAAATACAAATAGAACTATATGAAATATATACTTGAAACATGTTTTGGAGTTTGATATATTTTAATAAATAAAGCAAGGAGGAAGAAAGTGTGGGTATGTTATTAGCGACACGCTTAAAAAACAAGAGAAAGGAATTAAAATTATCTCAAAAGGAATTGGCTGAGGGGATTTGTGAGCAAGGGCAGATTAGCCGTATGGAGCAAGGTAAATACTCACCTGGATCAGAATTACTCTTTCAACTATCTAAGCGATTGAAGGTGAGCATGGATTATTTCTTTGAAGATACTGAGGTTTCTAGTTTAGAAAATATTGATAAGTTTAAAGAATTATCTAAGAAATTTTTGGATGAGAGGGAATATGAATCTCTCCATTACATCTATGAACTGGAAAAATCTAAACGTGCTCGTCTATCTGCTAAAGACCAGATTTATTTGGACTGGATTGATACATTAGTTCAATTCTGTTATTTAAATCATCAAACAGGGGCAGTTGCGAAACTGGAAAAAATACTGTTATCTCTGAAAAAATCTGATTTTTACTATCTACAACTGGGAAATACCTTGGCTAATTTTTATTTTGATATGGGGCAGGAAGACACATATCAGGAACTCTATCAACTTTTAAAAGAGAACCTCCAGTCACTATCTGTTCATCATTTGGAACAGTTAGAATTGATGATTAAATTCCGATATAACTATTGTAGATATTTGTGGTTGAATGAACGAACATCTGAAGCTATAGAAGAAATTACAGAAACGATAGCTATTTGTAAAAGATATAATAGTAGTTATCGATTAGCAGATTTGTATTGTTTATTGGGAAATATAAGCGAGAGCTTTGCTGAAAGGGATAGGATACTAGGTTTTTATCAAGTATCTTATCAGCTTTACAAGCACGAAGAGAACCAGAGAATGATGCTAGAAATTGAGAAGGAAATGAAATTATTGGAAAGTGAAGATTAAGAAAAAGATTTGTATTTTTAGATAACTTAAATTCATATTTCAAAAAAAATAAAAAAACACCATAAAAATTATTGACAAACCAAAATTGATGTGTTAGAATATCATCAATAGTTTTTGATTTTGGTATTGGAACTTTGGGGATATATTGGGCGTTGTTAGGATTTCAATTTCCTTTTGAGTTGAAGAAGGAGGCAATCCAATGAATACTTTTCTGACCAATAAAAGTTACCGGATGTTGCTGATTAATCAATGGGTTTCGTCATTTGGTGATACGCTGTTTTATATTTCCTTTATTTCTTATGTATCGGGATATAAATTTGCTTCATTAGCTGTTCTTTGTATAACAGTTTCGGAGACTTTGCCGCAGATTTCTCAGTTGTTCACAGGCGTTATTGCCGATTTTCAAAAAAATCGTGTTGCAAAATATATTGCTATATTGGCAAGTAAGTTTCTGCTTTATACTCTATTGACACTGTTTGTAACGGATAAGAACTTTTCTATGGGGATGGTTTTTCTTATTTGTGGCATCAATCTTTTATCAGATACTATGAGTTATTTTGCAGGTGCTATGATTTCTCCTTTGTATGTGAGGATTATAGGAGATGATATGACAGATGCTATGGGGTTTAGACAGGCAACTGCTGGTGTAGTTAATATTCTTAGCAACCTTACAGGTGGAGTTTTGATTGGGGTCATCAGTCTTCAGATGTTTGTGGGTTTGAATGCTT
The DNA here is from genome assembly GCF_013276595.1 of Streptococcus sp. 10824. Classification (NCBI taxonomy): domain Bacteria; kingdom Bacillati; phylum Bacillota; class Bacilli; order Lactobacillales; family Streptococcaceae; genus Streptococcus; species Streptococcus sp. 10824. The sequence goes on along the minus strand of NZ_VMLH01000022.1, from coordinate 3,051 downwards.
TGACCTTTCTTTTTGCACTGTTGGGTGTGGTGTTTATTCGTACTTCTTTGAGAGATATTGAGGGACAGATGGAGGTTAGTAAAAGATTAACCGCAAAATCTTTTGGAGAGCATTTCCTCTATTCTATGAAGATATTGTCAAGTTTTCCAGCCATCATCAAATTAATATTCATTGCAGCTATGAACCAAGTGATTTTAAGCATTATTACCCCTTTAACGACTTTGATGTTGATTCATCATCCATTTATCTTCTTTGACACTGGGAAATCCATTGCAGCATTGTCAGTGGTTATTTTTTCAGGAACGATTGTGGGAAGTTTTTTGAGTGGAGGTATCCTAAAAAATATTCCCATAAAAATGATTGTCTACTTTGAAGAAATTATGCATCTCTGTATTCTCTTTTCTTGGTTGATCAATCATTTCCTCCTTTTATTGGTAGTTGTCTTCTTATGCGCAGTTGCAGTAGGAATGATGGGGCCTCGGATTTTCAACCTTGTATTCTCGATGGTTCCAGAAGAAGTCATGGGAACCATCCAGTCAGTGCTTGGAGTATTCAATGTTGTTGTACCAGGAATTCTTAGCATGCTCATCGTTGCCTTAGCGAGTGCTACAAACCTAAAAATCACAGTGCTTCCACTTTTTATTTTTGTATTGACTGCCTTAGCAATTGTGAAAGCAATGAAAATAGAGTAATAGTAGTATGAACTACTGTCTCTTTTTGGGTGGGAGTTCATTACCCATCAGACGTTCTTGCCAGTCTCTGTCTGGGTTTGCGAGTCTTGTTTATCGAGTTTCCCTTTTATGACAAGCTCCGCTTCCAATGGCGATTTAAAGGCAAACAGAAGTGAGTATCGAATTCCCTTGAGGAGAAAGAAATGAAAGTCAATATAGCATATCTTCATCCGACTCAACTATACTTATTAGAAAAATGGACCATTCTGTATTATCCCATTACGCTGATTTAAGTTGGAGGAGCTCTTCCCATGCAACCTTAGAGCTTATAAAGAGTCCGATCAATACCGTCCAGCTAGAAATTAGGAGGAATCAGCAAGTGATTCCCCTGTCCCTCATAGAGTGATTATAAAACCATACGATAAATGTACCTCCTTAATTAATAAAATCAGACTTTACATGTTTAGAGAGATCACTGTTCCCAAGAGATACCATAATTCCTACCGTAAGCAATATTATATTTCTATCTATTTTAGTCACCACCTAAAACTATGATTTTGCAAGAAAGGTTATGGAATTCTCAAGCAATATGGCTAAAATTAGATAGATATACAAAAGGAAAGGTAGAAGCTTTCATATGTATGGTATATCAACACGAGAGCATAGTAATTGCGTAAAATATATTTTTTTGCTATACTAATCAATATTTATTTGCAAAAGGAATGAGTTAAGATAAGCAATAATAATTTTAAATACTTACTTTGCAATCAAATTTTTAACTTGATTGCAAATATTTTTTTCAGTGTAACAATCATCTCAAAGGTTTATTCACAAAGTAATTCTATCAGTGAATCAACATTTGTTTTGATAATAGGAACTATTTCAGCAGTTATAGGAGGTTTGATTGGACCTATTTTTTTAGACAAAATTTCACATAAAAATGTATTGTCGTTTACTAATCTGATTGGTGGGCTAGTTACTCTGTCTTATACCATTATCAGTTCATTTAATGATAGTATTATAATAACCTATTCCACAGTCTTTTTAATAAGCATCACCAATAGTTTTTATACTCCTGCACGTCTAGCTATTGTTCCTAGTATAGTTGATAATGATGCGATAGTAAAAGCAAACGGTCTCACCCTAAGCATTCGTCAATCCGTTCAAACAGCAGGCTGGGCACTTGCAATTCCATTGTCTACGTTACTAGGTTTGCAATATTCATTATATTGTATATCTTTGTGTTTCTTGCTCTCCTCAGTTCTAAGTTTTTATATTCACGTTGAAAAGAATCAACATAAACCAAACTCTTCCAAAAGTTCATATGTATATCAAATTTTTGAAGGTCTCATACCTATAAGGGATAATCCTGTCATCAGGGATATAACTATTATGGATATTATTGAAAATTTTGCAAATGTGATTTGGACATCTTCATACCTCCTAGCATTTACAACCACTATCCTTTTAACAAGTGAAACTTGGTGGGGATACCAGGGTTCAGCATACTTCTTAGGGATTATAGTTGGAGGAGGGGTAATAACAAAATACTCTCATAAACTTCAACATTTTCCAGGAAAATTTTTGTTTATATCATCACTTCTTGTTACACTACTCACACTATTTTACACTGTTAATAGAAGCCCTATCATAACAATTATTATTTCTTTTCTAGTCGGCCCCCCTGCACAAATTAGAAATATAATTCAAGAATCAATTATTCAAGAAAAAGTTGATCCTAGTATATTGGCAAGAGCTTTTGCTGCCAGAAGTGTTTTAATGCAACTAATGTATGCTGTAGCGCTAGTTTCATTTAGTTATCTAGCAGACTTAATTGGAATTTTGCCAGTATACTTTATTTCAGTTATCATTTATTTTGCAATTTCATTTATTCCTGTAATATCGTCAGCATTAAAAAAAACACTGTGAAATTATGTATTTTTATGGAGATATAAGACTTCATATATCGTTTTGAGTAGTTTATGAGTACAAGCTATGATAGTTTCCATCTTACTGCCTCCTATTCCATTAGATTAGACTTCCTGTGAAACAAAAATATGATACAATAAAATTATGAAGCAAGTAAACAACTAACTGATACACGATTTAAGCTCCTTGTTGGTGTTCAGCGCACGACTTTTGAAGAGATGTTAGCCGTATTAAAAATTAAACACGCAAAAGATGGATAAAAACCTAAATTAAGCCTAGAAGACCTTCTTATGGCCACTCTTCAATAAGTGCGAGAATACCGCACTTATGAACAAATTGCGGCTGATTTTGGTATTCAGGAAAGCAACTTAATCCGTCGGAATCAATGGGTTGAAGTAACTCTTGTTCAAAGTGGTTTTACGATTTCAAGAACTCCTCTCAGTTCTGAGGA
>NZ_VMLH01000021.1:0-63458 GCF_013276595.1 Streptococcus sp. 10824 | reverse complement strand
AGACTGACGAAGTCAGTGACCATATCTACGGTCAGGCGACGCTGACGTGGTTTGAAGAGATTTTCGAAGAGTATTAGTCAATCTTATGCTGTTTTTTCCAAGATTGGATGGCCCATTTATGGCTACCACGTTTAAGATTTTGGATAGCCTCGTCAATAGGGAACCAGGCAATATGATTAAAGTCTTCTAGTGGATTTTGCACTTCTTTGAAAGAAGTCGCTTCATAGAGGTGGGCAGGATTGTAGTAGTAGGTATCACGATGACGAGAGTAGAAGTATTCATCAGCCTGTCCATAATAGGTACCAATTTCAGCTGTGAAACCAAGCTCTTCAATCAATTCACGCTTTAGGGCTTCCTGATGATTTTCACCTGCTTCAATTTCGCCACCTGGTAGGAACCAAGCGCCATTAGGTGCTTGAACAAGAACAATTTGTTTTTGTTTAGCGTCAGGGATAACTGCATACACTCCATAGCGTGCAACATAGTCTGTATTTGCTTTTTTTTCTCCGAAAGTTGGGTTTGCCATTGCATTTTCCTCATTATCTAGTATCTTTATTATTATCATAATGGACAAAGGCAGAGCTGTCAAGAACTTATAGTTATTTTAGTAAAAAGAGCAGAAAATTTTCATTTTCTACTCCTTTTCTATAGGATTTATACTTCTTTTTCATAAGTTTTTACTTCAACTTTTTTGGCAGACTTAATTTGAATGTTTTCCTTGCTAGTCAGAACTGCTTTGAGGTCTTTTTCGCTTGGATTTTCAAGGTAGTAGTCAGTGATTGCGTCCTCAATATAGTCTTGAATAGTCCGACGAAGTGGGCGTGCTCCCATTTTTGGATCATAACCTAGGTCAACCAGCTTTTCCTTGACCTTGTCAGTTACATCCAAATGAATGTTGTTGCTAGAGAGGCGCTTGTTAACATCTGCTAGCATGAGCTCGACAATCTGAAGGAGATTATCCTTGCTGAGAGCCTTAAATTCGATAATGCCATCAAAACGGTTCATAAACTCTGGGCTAAAGAAGTTGCCGAGTTCACCGAGAACAGAGTTGGTACGTCCTTCTCTAGTAGCCCCAAATCCAACGTTGGCTTCAGACTTACCTGTACCTGCATTTGAGGTCATGATAATGATGGCATCCTTGAAGCTAACGGTCCGTCCTTGCCCATCTGTCAAACGACCATCGTCCAAGACTTGTAGAAACATGTGCATAACATCTGGGTGAGCTTTTTCCACTTCATCGAGAAGGATGAGAGAATATGGATTGCGGCGAACTTTTTCAGTTAATTGACCAGCCTCATCATAGCCAACATAACCTGGAGGAGCGCCGACCAACTTAGCCACACTGTGTTTTTCCATGTATTCACTCATATCAAAGCGAATCATACTATCAGCAGAACCAAAGAGTTCGATAGCTAATTGTTTGGAAAGTTCTGTCTTACCGACCCCAGTTGGTCCGACAAAGAGGAAGCTTCCAATTGGACGGTTAGGCGTACCAAGACCGACACGATTACGGCGAATAGCCTTAGCAATCTTATCGACTGCATCATCTTGGCCAATAATATGAGACTTGAGATCTTCGGCTAGATGGATGAGTTGAGATTGTTCTTTCTCTTTTAAATCACCAACAGGGATGTTGGTTTTCTGCTCAATAATATGCTCAATGGTTTTTTCACTGATGATTGGAGTATCCTGGTCTGTGACCTTTTTCTTTTGCATTTCCTTATATTTGGCAATCTGGTCACGGAAGTAGGCGGCTTTTTCAAAATCTTCTTCTCGTGTAGCTTGAGACTTGAGATTTTCAGCCTCAATCAAGCGCTGATCAATGACTTTAGGGTCTACAAAATTCAAGGTCAAATTCATCTTAGAACCAGCTTCATCTAGGAGGTCAATGGCCTTGTCAGGTAAGAAGCGATCTTGGATGTAACGATTGGAAAGAGTTGCAGCTGCTTCAATTGCAGCATCGGTATATTGAACGTGGTGGTAGTCTTCGTATTTCTTTTGAATCCCTTTGAGGATAGTGATTGTTTCTTCCACCGTTGGTTCATCAACCTTGACAGGCTGCATACGACGCTCGAGGGCAGCATCCTTTTCAATGATACGGTATTCATTGAGGGTAGTAGCACCGACCAGTTGCAGTTCTCCACGAGCAAGGGCTGGCTTGAGGATATTTCCAGCATCCATATTACCATCGCTCGCAGAACCTGCACCGACAATTTCATGGATTTCATCGATAAAGAGGATAATATCCTCACGTTTGCGAATTTCTTCCATGAGTTTTTGCATGCGTTCTTCAAATTGTCCACGGATACCCGTTCCTTGAACCAAGCTAACCACATCCAGACGGATGACTTGTTTACCTTGGAGTTTATGTGGAACATCGCCATCGACGATTTTCTGAGCTAGGCCTTCGACAACAGCAGTTTTTCCGACACCTGGTTCACCGATAAGGACAGGATTATTCTTGGTTCTGCGATTGAGAATTTCGATGACACGGATAATCTCATCGTCGCGCCCAATAACGGGGTCGATATCGCCACGACGGGCAATCTCAGTTACGTTGATACCAAATTCTTCCAGCAGCCCTTTTTCTTGGCTAGGTGGCGGAGTTTGAGCGGATCCACGATTTTGGGAACCATAACCGCCGTTTCCACCGTAACCTCCACCTGATTGGGTTGGGGGAATAGGAGGAGTATTGCTAGAAGGTCTGAAATTGTTTAGGTCATTGAAAAAATCACCAAAGGGATCGAAGTCACGATTGTTCAGATCCGTCATACCTTTGAAGAGGCTATTGTTAGGATCTGTTTTGATAATCTTGTAGCAGTTTTGACAGAGGTCAATTTGTTTTTATTTTCCATTGAGATTGGTGTAAAGATGAATTGTTGAGTCGTTAATTTTACAGTTTTGACAAAGCATACATCTACCTCATTTCTTTCTTTATCCTGATCTGTTTAAAGGTCAAAAATAGTCAAATTCCTATACTCTCATTATAACAGGATTGGGGTGTAAAGCAAGTAAAAAGATTGCAGCTTTGAAAAGTTGTTGCAATGAAAATTTTTGTGAATTTGGACTATAAAAAAATCCTATTTGTGAGACAAAAAGGATTTTGGTTAGACATGCAGGGACAATCCCAGCTTGTTTTAGATTAGTAGAGAAGTTCGTAAATCTCCATTGCAATTAAGTCAATGCTATCAAACGTATACGTTTCGCGAGCTTCTACGTCACGAAGGGTAAAGATTGAGCCGTTTTCTTCGTCGTGGCTGTACGCAACTTCTGCAACAACAACTCCTTCGCGTTCAAAATTACGTTTTAAATTTCCGCCATCGTTTGCCATTGCTTCAAGGCGGTTGATGATTCTAACCAAATGTGATTCCATTTTGATTCTCCTTCATTTCTTATCGTTACTATTTTACCATAAAGGAGGCCAACTTGACTAGAAAAAAACTAAGATTTCTCGCTAATTCTGCTAGTTTAAAGATTTTTAAATAAATTGGATAAAAGATTTGAATTTTAATTCAATATACGTTATAATCATACAGTATTCTATTTTAGAAAGCAGTGTGACTATGAATTTTTCTTTTTTACCTAAGTATTTACCTTATTTTAACTATGGGGCTGTCGTGACGGTTCTCATTTCTATCTGTGTTGTCTTTTTGGGAACTATTTTGGGTGTTGTCTTGGCTTTTGGGCAACGTTCAAAGTTTAAACCGCTTGTTTGGCTCGCCAACTTGTACGTTTGGATTTTCCGTGGGACGCCAATGATGGTTCAGATTATGATTGCCTTTGCTCTTATGCATATCAATGCTCCGACTATTCAGGTTGGAATTTTAGGTGTTGACCTTTCTCGTCTGATTCCAGGGATTTTGATTATTTCTATGAATAGTGGTGCTTATGTTTCTGAGACTGTTCGTGCTGGAATCAATGCGGTTCCAAAAGGTCAGCTAGAAGCGGCCTATTCTTTAGGGATTCGTCCTAAAAATGCTATGAGATATGTGATTTTGCCACAAGCAATCAAAAATATTTTGCCAGCATTGGGGAACGAATTTATCACTATTATCAAGGATAGTTCCCTCTTATCAGCTATTGGTGTTATGGAGTTGTGGAACGGGGCTACAACAGTTTCTACAACAACCTATCTACCTTTAACACCACTTTTATTTGCAGCCTTTTATTACTTGATTATGACCTCTATTTTGACCGTAGCCTTGAAAGCTTTTGAAAAACGTATGGGACAAGGAGATAAGAAATAATGACAGAAACCTTGATAAAAATTGAAAATTTACATAAATCATTTGGAAAGAATGAAGTATTGAAGGGCATCAACCTCGAGATTAAAAGAGGAGAAGTTGTCGTTATCATCGGTCCTTCAGGGAGCGGGAAATCTACCTTGCTTCGCTCTATGAATTTGTTGGAAGAAGCAACCAAGGGGAAGGTTATCTTTGAGGGAGTCGATATTACGGACAAGAAGAATGACCTGTTTGCCATGCGTGAGAAGATGGGGATGGTTTTCCAACAATTCAATCTCTTTCCTAATATGACTGTGATGGAAAATATCACCTTGTCACCTATCAAGACCAAAGGTGAAAGCAAGGCTGTTGCTGAGAAGAGAGCCCAAGAGCTTTTGGAAAAAGTTGGTTTGCCAGATAAGGCAGATGCTTATCCACAGAGTTTGTCAGGTGGCCAGCAACAACGGATTGCCATCGCGCGTGGGTTGGCTATGGAACCAGATGTTTTGCTTTTTGACGAGCCGACTTCAGCCCTGGACCCTGAAATGGTAGGTGAGGTGCTGGCTGTTATGCAAGACCTTGCCAAATCAGGAATGACCATGGTTATCGTAACACATGAGATGGGATTTGCGCGTGAGGTGGCAGACCGTGTTATCTTTATGGCCGACGGTGTGGTTGTTGAAGATGGGACACCTGAGCAGATTTTTGAACAAACCCAAGAACAACGGACTAAAGACTTCTTGAGTAAGGTTTTATAATCTATTTTAAAATTTCAAGACAAGATTAGTGAAAAGCTCCACCAGAGCTTTTTCTTATAGTTTGAAACTATAGGATAGCCTAGGAAAGAAGTGTTAGAGGGGACTAGCAGTTTTTGGTATAATGGAAGATATTTGAAAGAAAAGAGAAGTGATATGACACAGATCATTGATGGGAAAGCTTTAGCGGTCAAATTGCAGGGGCAATTGGCTGAAAAGACTGCAAAATTAAAGGAAGAAACAGGTCTAGTACCTGGTTTGGTAGTGATTTTGGTTGGGGATAATCCAGCCAGCCAAGTCTACGTTCGCAACAAGGAGAGGTCAGCTCTTGCGGCTGGTTTCCGTAGCGAAGTAGTGCGAGTTCCAGAGACCATTGCTCAAGAGGAATTGTTAGACCTGATTGCTAAATATAATCAGGATCCAGCTTGGCATGGGATTTTGGTCCAGTTGCCATTACCAAAACACATTGATGAAGAGGCGGTTCTATTGTCTATTGATCCAGAAAAGGATGTGGATGGGTTCCATCCCTTAAACATGGGGCGTCTCTGGTCTGGTCATCCAGTCATGATTCCTTCGACACCTGCAGGAATTATGGAAATGTTTCATGAATATGGGATTGAATTAGAAGGTAAAAATGCGGTCGTCATCGGTCGTTCAAACATTGTTGGAAAACCCATGGCCCAGCTTCTTTTAGCCAAAAATGCAACAGTAACCTTGACCCATTCACGCACCCATAATCTTGCCAAGGTGGCTGCTAAAGCAGATATTCTGGTGGTCGCAATCGGTCGTGCTAAGTTTGTGACTGCTGACTTTGTCAAACCAGGTGCGGTTGTCATTGATGTCGGTATGAACCGCGATGAAAATGGGAAGCTCTGTGGAGATGTTGACTATGAGGCAGTTGCCCCACTTGCTAGCCACATCACACCAGTTCCTGGAGGTGTAGGCCCTATGACCATTACCATGCTAATGGAGCAAACTTATCAGGCAGCACTTCGGACATTGGACAAGGACTAGGAAAATGAAATTCGTATTTGATTTGGATGGGACGCTGTCTTTTGACTATATGACCATAGATGAAGAGATTAGGCAGGTTCTTTTAAAGGCTGAAGATTATGGACATGAGGTTGTATTTGCCTCAGCACGCTCTTATCGGGATTGTTTAGGCTTATTAGGTTCCGAGCTTAGTCAGCGCTTGGTCATAGGTTTGAATGGTGGTGTAGCCTATTATCTAGGAAAAGCTATCTATGAAATGAATCTCGATGCTAGGATTTATCAGGCTTTAGTGGATTATTGCCAGACCTATAATCTTCCTTTCTTTGTAGATGATTGCTTTGACTATAGTGGTCAGATTCTAGAGAAGATTCCATTTTTCTCCAGTGTGGATCCCCTAAAGGTAGCTCGTCATCAGAAACTCGAGGACTTAGGGACTCCGATTAAGGTAGTCGTTTATATGGGTGACCATGAGGATTTACTTGATGATCTGCTTGGTCAGTTAGAAAGACTGGAGCTAGCCCATCTGTCTTATCATACGCATGAAAAGTGTCTTTATGTCAACCCCTTGGATACTCATAAGGCGACAACTGTTGAAAAGTTATGTGGGGAGAACTTCATTGCTTTTGGAAATGACCAAAACGATATTGAACTGTTTAAAACGTCTCTCTATTCTGTCCAGATTGGAGATTTCGCTGGCCTTACTCCATATGCAGATGAAACGCTAAAGATAAAGGGAGCTCCTTCTCCGACAGTAGCAGACAAAATCTTACAAACTTTTACGGAATTTAAGGGAAAATAGTAGAAAAGGAGGTTTGCGCCTCCTTTTTGTTGTATAATAAAAGCGAGAGGAAAAAAGGATGAAAGTGATTGATAAAACCTTACTAGAAAAAGTCATTATTGAACGTTCTCGTACCAGTCATAAAGGGGACTACGGTCGTCTGCTGTTGCTTGGTGGGACTTATCCTTATGGTGGTGCCATTATCATGGCTACTTTAGCAGCTGTAAAAAGCGGTGCAGGATTGGTGACCGTTGGAACGGACAGGGAAAATATTCCAGCTCTGCACAGCCATTTACCTGAGGCTATGGCCTTTTCTCTTCAAGACCAGCAGTTGTTAAAAGAGCAATTGGAGAAGGCAGAAGTTGTCTTGCTGGGGCCTGGTTTACGAGACGATGCTTTTGGAGAAAATCTAGTCAAACAGGTCTTTACTAGCCTAAGACAGAATCAGATTTTGATTGTAGACGGAGGTGCCCTGACCATTCTTGCTAGAACAAGTTTGTCATTTCCCTCAAGCCAGCTTATCCTAACTCCTCACCAAAAAGAATGGGAAAAGCTGTCTGGTATTGCTATTGAAAAGCAAAAGGAAGATGCAACGGCTAGTGCTTTGAGTTCCTTTCCTCAAGGAACAATTTTGGTAGAGAAAGGTCCAGCTACTCGTATTTGGCAAGCTGGTCAGTCTGATTATTACCAGTTACAGGTTGGCGGTCCCTATCAGGCGACTGGGGGAATGGGAGATACGCTTGCTGGGATGATTGCAGGATTTGCAGGCCAATTCCGACAGGCCAGTCTCTACGAGCGTGTGGCGGTAGCGACCCATCTTCATTCGGCCATTGCTCAAGAGCTAGCTCAAGAATATTATGTAGTCTTGCCAACGGAGATTAGTAATTGTCTTCCTAAAGTAATGAAAATTATTTGTCAAAAAGAGAGGGTAAGCAAAGATAAACTTGTTTAAAATAGATAGATAAACCTACTTCCTTCTCTTAATTTATGATTCTTGAAATGCGCCTGCTTTAATGCTAAACTAGACGTATCAAAGATAAGGTCTTGTTTTTGGAACTGGAAAGAGATGAACAAAGCAAATACATAAAAGATAAACTCATTTTTATTCGTTTGATAAAAAGAAAATGCATATTTTCAAAGAAAGATTGATGAAAAATGTAAATTTGATCTTTTCACTTGAATAAAAAGCGGTTTCATGGTAAAATAAGAACTGAGAATGATGGAGGTAAATCGGTGGAAAATCTGAAGAAAATGGCAGGTATCAAGGCTGCTGAGTTCGTGAGCGATGGAATGGTCGTTGGACTTGGAACAGGATCGACTGCCTATTATTTTGTCGAAGAAATCGGTCGTCGTATCAAGGAAGAAGGATTGCAGATTACAGCTGTAACAACTTCTAGTGTGACTAGTAAACAGGCAGAAGGCCTTAGTATCCCACTCAAATCTATTGACCAAGTAGACTTTGTCGATGTGACGGTTGATGGCGCGGATGAAGTGGATAGTCAGTTTAACGGAATCAAAGGCGGTGGTGGTGCCCTTCTCATGGAAAAGGTGGTCGCAACACCATCAAAAGAATACATTTGGGTGGTGGATGAAAGCAAGCTGGTCGACAAACTAGGTGCTTTTAAATTGCCAGTAGAAGTGGTTCAGTATGGTGCAGAGCAGGTCTTTCGTCATTTTGAACGAGCTGGCTACAAACCAAGCTTCCGTGAAAAAGATGGCCAACGTTTTGTGACCGATATGCAGAACTTTATCATTGACCTTGACTTGGATGTCATCGAAGATCCAATTGCTCTCGGACAAGAATTGGATCATGTCGTTGGTGTCGTAGAACACGGTTTATTCAACCAAATGGTGGATAAAGTAATCGTTGCTGGACGAGATGGGGTTCAGATTTTAACCTCAAGAAAAGAAAAATAGAAGGGGGCATAAGATGTCTAAATTTAATCGTATTCATTTGGTGGTACTGGATTCTGTAGGAATCGGTGCAGCACCAGATGCTAATAACTTTGTCAATGCAGGGGTTCCAGATGGAGCTTCTGACACACTGGGACACATTTCCAAAACAGTTGGTTTGAATGTGCCAAATATGGCTAAAATCGGTCTTGGAAATATTCCTCGTGAAACTCCTCTTAAGACAGTACCGGCAGAAAGCAATCCAACTGGATATGCAACAAAATTGGAAGAAGTATCCCTTGGTAAGGACACCATGACTGGGCACTGGGAAATCATGGGACTCAACATTACGGAGCCTTTCGATACTTTCTGGAACGGATTCCCAGAAGAAATCTTGACAAAAATCGAAGAATTCTCAGGACGTAAGGTCATTCGTGAAGCTAACAAACCTTACTCAGGAACAGCCGTTATCGATGATTTTGGACCACGTCAGATGGAAACTGGAGAGTTGATTATCTATACTTCAGCTGACCCTGTTTTGCAGATTGCTGCCCACGAAGACATTATTCCTTTGGATGAATTGTACTGTATCTGTGAATACGCTCGTTCAATCACCCTTGAGCGTCCTGCCCTTCTTGGTCGCATCATTGCTCGCCCTTATGTAGGTGAACCAGGTAACTTCACTCGTACGGCAAACCGTCGTGACTTGGCTGTATCTCCATTTTCCCCAACTGTTTTGGATAAATTGAATGAGGCTGGTATCGATACTTATGCTGTGGGTAAAATCAACGATATCTTTAACGGTGCTGGTATCAACCATGACATGGGTCACAACAAGTCAAATAGTCATGGAATTGATACACTATTGAAGACTATGGGACTTGCTGAGTTTGAAAAAGGATTCTCATTCACAAACCTAGTTGACTTTGATGCCCTTTACGGCCATCGTCGTAATGCTCACGGTTACCGTGATTGTTTGCATGAGTTTGATGAACGCTTACCTGAAATTATCGCAGCTATGAGAGAGAATGACCTTCTCTTGATTACTGCGGACCATGGAAATGACCCAACGTATGCAGGGACGGATCACACTCGGGAATATATTCCATTGTTGGCCTATAGCCCTGCCTTTAAAGGAAATGGTCTCATTCCAGTAGGACATTTTGCAGATATTTCAGCGACTGTTGCCGATAACTTTGATGTGGAAACTGCTATGATTGGGGAAAGTTTCTTAGATAAATTGGTATAAGATGACGCGCTATGCTTTGCTGGTGAGAGGTATCAATGTTGGTGGTAAGAATAAGGTCGTCATGGCGGAGCTTCGTCAAGAATTGACAAACTTGGGACTGGAAAAGGTTGAGAGCTACATCAACAGTGGCAATATTTTCTTTACTTCGATAGATTCCAAAGCTCGATTGGTTAAAAAAGTTAGAGGCTTTCTTTACAGTCCATTATCCATTTATTCAGAGCTTTTCTTTGCTGAGTCAGGAAGATTATGAAGAAGAGCTGAATAATCTGCCAGATTGGTGGACCAAAGACCTAGCTCGAAAAGATGTGCTCTTCTACACGGAGAGTTTGGATGTGGATCAAGTCATCGCGACAGTTGAAAGTTTAGAGCTGAAAGATGAAGTGCTTTATTTTGGAAAACTTGGGATTTTCTGGGGAAATTTTCTGAAGAAACCTACTCTAAAACTGCCTATCACAAGGATCTGCTCAAGATGCCTTTCTATCGCCACATTACCATTCGCAATGCTAAAACTTTTGAAAAAATCGGTCAAATGCTAAAAAAATAATAAAGGAGACACACAATGACATTTTTAAACAAAATCCATGAAACAGCTGCTTTCCTGAAAGACAAGGGAATTCAAGCGCCTGAGTTCGGTCTAATCCTTGGATCAGGACTGGGAGAACTGGCAGAAGAAATCGAAAATCCAGTTGCAGTAGACTATGCTGAGATTCCAAACTGGGGCCGCTCTACAGTAGTCGGTCACGCTGGTAAATTAGTATATGGTGACCTTGCAGGTCGCAAGGTCTTGGCTCTTCAAGGTCGTTTCCATTTTTACGAAGGAAATCCTCTGGAGGTCGTGACTTTCCCAGTACGTGTCATGAAAGTTCTTGGATGTGAAGGTGTCATTGTAACCAATGCAGCTGGTGGTATTGGATATGGTCCTGGTACTTTGATGGCTATCTCAGACCATATAAACATGACGGGGCAAAATCCATTGATGGGTGAAAACTTGGATGACTTTGGTCCACGTTTCCCAGATATGTCTAAGGCCTACACTCCAGAATACCGTGCTACTGCCCATGAAGTTGCTAAAAAACTTGATATCAAGCTTGATGAAGGTGTCTATATCGGTGTTACTGGTCCAACTTATGAAACACCAGCAGAAATCCGTGCCTATAAGACACTGGGAGCAGATGCAGTTGGTATGTCTACGGTTCCTGAAGTTATCGTGGCAGCCCACTCTGGCTTGAAAGTTCTGGGAATTTCATGTATCACTAACTTTGCGGCTGGTTTCCAAGAAGAACTCAATCACGAAGAAGTTGTAGAAGTGACTGAAGGTGTCAAAGGTGATTTCAAAGGTTTGCTTAAAGCGATTCTTGCAGAATTGTAAGAAAAAAGATTTAAAAGGGGGAATACCTCTACCTTTTCATGATTGACTGGCTATTCGGAACAAAGAAGAAACATAGGTAGACTATGGGTTTCTTCCTACTCTTGTAACTGAAAGAGTCTGATAGTTAGCATTGTGAAAGACAAGAATCTAGGATGCTGGAATTAGCTTCCTAGCCAAGCAGACTAGTATGATAAGAAGAGATAAGAATGAATTTATACTCAATGAAAATCAAAGAGCAAACTAGGAAGTTAGCCGCAGGTTGCTCAAANNCAGTGACCATATCTACGGTAAGGCGACGCTGACGTGGTTTGAAGAGATTTTCGAAGAGTATTACTTTCTGAATTTCTCAGTCTTGTCCTATATAGGGGACAAGGAGATTTCGCTTGAGTCTGCTTACAAATAAACGAAAAGAAAGATAAAGAATAATGAAAATTGGTCAACGAATGATGCGCTTTGGCATAAAAAAATTAAGTATCGGAGTTGTATCTGTTGCAGTCGGCTTTGCATTTCTAGCTCCAGCTGGAATTTCAGCCAATGAACTACAGCAAGATGTAACATCTGAAGTGGCAACAAGAGTGCTAGATCCTAAGGAGGAATTGAGAGAGCCGGAAAATGCTACTCCAAAACTAGAAACTCCTCTTAGAGAGGAGTCAAGACTAGCTCCTCAAACGCTTCCGGAAGCAAGTGAAGTTCTTGAAAACAAAAGGGAAGAGTCAAAAGTAGAGATAACCGAGCCAGCTCAATACTTACCTATTCTTGCTCCTGTAGAAGAAACTAAAGAAGAAGCTGTGACAGAAAAACCAACAAATACTCGTTCTCTAACAGCAGAAGATTTGGTGAAGATTTCCAAAGGGGAATTGCATTTAGAAAATGATTTGATTGATGAATCTCTCTACGGTGAAAAAGTTCTTGATTTGGAAGGGGATGATGACCAAAATGGCATCAAAAACAAAGATGAACTTTATGTGTACAACAAAGATGGTAAGGATTATCTAGGATATAACAGTCATCCCTTGCTAGCAGACAGTGATGGGGATGGTTTGGCAGATGGGGAAGACGACAATAAGAAAGAATGGTATGTCACAGACCGTGATTCTCTTCTCTTTATGGAGTTAGCCTATCGAGACGATGATTATATTGAGAAAATTTTAGATCATAAGAATCCTTTCCCTAGTCTCTATCTTGACCGTCAAGAATACAAACTCATGCACAATGAATTGGCTCCTTTCTGGAAGATGAAAAAAGCATACCATACAGATAGTGGCTTGGATGCTTTCTTATTTGAGACTAAGAGCGACCTTCCTTATCTCAAAGATGGAACGGTGCACATGTTGGCTATTCGTGGAACAAGACGGAATGATGCGAAAGATTTAAGTGCAGATTTTGTTTTGTTAGGAGGAAATAAACCAGCGCAAGCGGATGATATCCGCAAGGTTGTTGGGGAATTAGTTAAGGATACAAGTATTACGAAATTGTATATGACAGGTCATTCTCTTGGAGGCTACCTAGCTCAGATTGCAGCGGTTGAAGCTTACCAAAAATATCCTGATTTTTATAACCATGTATTGCGAAAAGTGACGACTTTCAGTGCGCCTAAAGTGATTACTTCCAGAGCGGTTTGGAATGCTGAGAATGATTTCTGGGATGTTGGTTTGGAAAGCCGTAAATTAGCTGTTAGTGGAAAAATTAAGCATTATGTGGTTGATAATGATAATGTTGTGACTCCCTTGATTCATAACGATCGTGATATTGTTACATTTACAGGTAATTCACGCTTTAAACACCGTTCTCGTGGCTATTTTGAAAGTCGAATGAATGATATTCCTAACTTTAATATTGGTAAACGAACTACCTTGGATAAACATGGTTATCGTGATCCAAAATTGGATAAAGTGCGATTCTTTAAGAAACAGGCTCTGCCTCAATCTTCTAGTCAACCAAGCGCTGAACCAATGGAAAATATTGCCTTAGGAAAACAGGTTACTCAAAGTTCGACAGCTTTCGGAGGAGATGCTAGAGGAGCTGTGGATGGCAAAGTTGATGGTAACTATGGTCACAATTCTGTCACTCATACCAACTTCCAATCCAAGCCTTGGTGGCAAGTAGATTTGGCTAAAGAAGAAACCATTCGCCAAATCAATATTTACAACCGAACAGACACTGCTCAGGATAGATTGGCAAACTTTGATGTCATTCTTTTAGACAGTTCTGGTAAAGAAATTGAGAGAAAACGCATAACATCTCTTAAAGATGTGTCAGCACAAATTGCGATTAACCATAAAAAAGCGCGCTATGTTCGAATTGAGCTAGAAGGCTATAATGCCCTCAGTCTTGCAGAAGTCCAAGTATATCGTGCTGAGAATATCGCTTGGAAAAAACAAGCTAAGCAAAGTTCTACTGATTTTGGTGGAGATGCTAGTCGTGCCTTGGATGGCAATACCAATAGTAGTTATAGCCAGCAATCAATTACCCATACAAAATTTGAAAACCAGCCTTGGTGGGAAGTTGATTTAGGTCGTACAGAACAGGTAGGATTTGTTCGCCTTCATAACCGTGGGGATGGAGAACTTTCTAAACGTCTGTCAGACTTTGATGTGATTTTGTATGATGAAAAAGGAACAGAAGTTGCTAGACAGTATGTTTCTAAACTTGACGGAACGAGCTTGGATGTTCAATTAAATGGGAAATTGGGACGCCGTGTTCGTGTGCAACTACGTAAGAACAATCAAGCCCTCAGTCTTGCAGAAGTAGAAGTTTTCCGCTTTATCGCTACGAATGGTGAGACGGCGACACAAGTTTCTAAGCCAGTTCAACCAATCAGTCAGACTCCTGCCAAAGATAAAACATTGACAATTCAACATAGTGGAGCTTACATTGCCCGCTATTCTATCACTTGGGAAGAAGTTACAGTAGACAAAGATGGAAACCAAGTTGTTCGTAGTCGTTCTTGGGAAGGAAACGGTCGCAACCAGACTGCAGGATTTGTCCTCAACCTCCCAATCAAAGAAAATATGAGAAATCTGCGAATTAAGATTGAGAAAAAGACAGGTCTACTATGGAATAGATGGCAAACAATCTATGAAAACAGACCAATTTTAGCTCAACCCCACCGTAAAATTACCCATTGGGGGACAACATTAAATTCTAAGGTGAGTGACGATGATGTCTTGTAATCTGATGATACAATGACAGTTAGATGATTTAGTTCATAAGAGAAGTACTACCTGAGCTTGAATAGAACTCAGGTAGCTCTCTGTGAAAGAACAAAATTAAACAGAAAGGTATAGTGAGGTGTTCTAATTTGAACATGAGCGGAAAAACTTTTCTAAAAACTTAGAAAGGAAGGGGAGTTCGGGTTTGAATTGAATCCGATCTACTCTTCTCAATATTATCAAAATTAAGAAAGGAATTGAACCCATCATAAAAGCAGTGGGAAAAAGATAGTTGGTCTAGCGAGCATCGCTCACTGCGCCCCACTCCTATTTTCCCTTTGGCTTTTTAACGGGTTTGGTATCTTTCTCAATATAAAATATAAAAAAGAAAGGTAGAGCATGTGTTTTGATTTGAACACGAGCGGAAAACTTTTCTAAAAACTCAGAAGAGAAGGGGAGTTTGGGTTTGAATTGAATCCGGTCTAATCTTCTCAATATCATCAAAATTAAGAAAGAAAGGAATTGAACCCACCCTAAAAGCAGTGGGAAAAAGATAGTTGGCCTAGCGAGCATCGCTCACTGCACTCAACTCCTATTTTCCCTTTGCTTTTTGACGGGTTTGGTATCTTATATTATGTCTATCCATATTGCTGCTCAGCAGGGTGAAATTGCTGATAAAATTCTTCTTCCTGGGGATCCTCTTCGTGCTAAGTTTATTGCGGAGAATTTCCTTGAAGATGCTGTTTGTTTTAACGAAGTGCGTAACATGTTTGGTTACACTGGTACTTACAAGGGCCACCGTGTATCTGTTATGGGAACTGGGATGGGAATGCCATCTATTTCGATTTATGCGCGTGAGTTGATTGTTGACTACGGTGTGAAAAAATTGATCCGTGTGGGAACAGCAGGTTCTTTGAATGAAGATGTTCACGTCCGTGAATTGGTTTTGGCTCAGGCAGCTGCAACTAACTCAAACATCGTCCGTAATGACTGGCCACAGTATGATTTCCCACAAATCGCTAGCTTTGATTTGCTTGATAAGGCTTATCATATTGCCAAAAATCTCGGTATGACAACCCACGTTGGGAACGTTTTGTCATCTGATGTCTTTTATTCAAACTACTTTGAAAAGAACATTGAGCTTGGTAAATGGGGGGTCAAGGCTGTGGAAATGGAAGCAGCAGCTCTTTACTATCTGGCTGCTCAGCACCATGTTGATGCGCTAGCTATTATGACAATCTCTGATAGCTTGGTTAATCCAGATGAGGACACGACTGCAGAAGAACGTCAAAATACCTTCACCGATATGATGAAGGTTGGATTAGAAACCTTGATTGCTGAATAAAAGAGAACACAAAAGGAAGACTTTCTGGATGAAAATCTTCCTTTTTTAGTCATTCAGTCCATACTGTGACCTTAATGAAATGTTGCTCTACCGTCTATTTTTTAAGAGATTGCAAAAAACAATCAATCTCTGCTTGAGAATGGAGAATACGCATCTTTTCTGGGTAAGTATTGTTTAAATATTGGTATCTATCCTTAGCATTTTTTGTTCGACCATCCCAGAGAATCCAACGAATAAATTCCCAGTTGAATTGCTCGGGGCATCCCTTAGCCATGCTTTCTCTCACTTTTCCTCTGTATTTTAAATAGCGCTTAAAGGCTCTTAGCAAACAATTCCAAGCAGAGAAGTTTAAAAAGATGATCTGGTTAGCTTCCTGCATTCTTTCTTCGTAATAACACCAAGAATAATTACCATCGATGACCCAAGCTTCATGCTTGGTGAGAAAATTTTTCATCTCGGTTAACATCCAATCACGGTCACTGTCTTGCCAACCAGGTTGAAATTGGAGTGTGTCCATATGAAGTTTTGGGATGGAGTAGTAGAGAGATAACTTTTCAGCTAGCGTTGACTTACCAGCACCAGAATATCCGATAATTGCAATTTTCATTTTCTACCTTTTCCTATTTGGAGACAAAAAAAAACAGCCTCTATGGACTGTTTCTTATTTAGCAAGTTTAGCTGAAAGACGAGCTTTATCGCGGCTTGCTTTGTTTTTGTGAATCAAACCTTTAGTTTCTGCTTTATCGATAGCTGAGCTAGCAGCACGGAAAAGTTCTTCAGATGGGTTTGCTTCGAAAGCTTTGATAGCAGTACGCATAGCTGATTTTTGAGCTGAGTTCTTTTCGTTTTGTTTAACGTTCAATTCAGCGCGTTTGATAGCTGATTTAATGTTTGCCAATGTTCTTACCTCCATATTTACTAACTATACCATTATATCTGAAAACTTACGTTTTGACAAGGGAAAATTACTTTTTTAAGTAAATTTCATCGATTTCATGGTTCTTGCTTTTATGAAGAATCACTTCCGCACGATTTCTGGTTGGTTCAATATAATTTTGTAGATTTGTGAGATTGATACTGGTCCAGACCTGATGGGCAAAGGACTCCACTTCCCCAATCGGCATCTGAGTAAAACGATAATAGTAGCTATCAGGGTCGTTTTGGGCTAGGCTCAGCATTTTCAAGAAACGGTCCAGATACCAACTCTCAATATCATCCACTCCAGCATCAACATAGATGGAAAAGTCGAAGAAATCAGTGATATAGAGACGTTCGTTTTGTGGATTTTGAAAGACATTGATTCCTTCAACAATCACAAAATCAGCAGCTTTGACACTTTGCTTTTCCTCAGGTACGATGTCGTAGATTTCATGAGAATAGACAGGAATATCCACATCTTGTCCATTTTTGATGCAGTCCAAGAAGTTGAGAAGAGCTTCCATATCATAGCTTTCAGGAAATCCCTTACGATTTAAAATCCCTTGTTCAATCAAGGTCTGGTTGGGATAGAGAAAGCCGTCAGTTGTTACCAACTCAACCGTAGCATCTGTAAGTGTACGGGACAGTAGGATTTGAAGTAGGCGACTGGTTGTGGATTTTCCAACGGCAACACTCCCAGAAACCCCAATGATAAAAGGCTGGGATTTGCTTTCACGTTGAAGGAAAATCCCTTTTGAAAAGGCCAAATCATCCTTGGTACGCTTGTAAATCTGGATGAGATGGGCTAGGGGGAGATAGACATCGGTAACATCCTGCAAGCTAATCTGGTCATTAAAACTCTTGATGGATTCTAATTCCTCTTCTGTCAAAGGAGGTGTCGTCTTTCGATGTAAAGATTGCCAAGTCTGGCGACTGATTTTTTCAAAATGTAAAAATTCGTTGGTCATTTGTTTTCCCCTAGATATTTTGTCTATCATACCATAAAAAGTTAAAAAAATAAAGCGGTTTCTTGAATGTGGTAAGTCAATAGTATATAATATAAGTAGATAGAGGATGAACAATTTATTGATGAAGTAGGAGCTGCTTTCTACTGACTTATCAGCTATAAAGGGGGCTTTGGGGTTTATAACTTATAGGAGGTGTACTATGAAAATCTTGAAACGTTACCTATTGGAACTCTGTTTTATTTTAAGTTTTGCCTTACCTTTTATAAAAGGAGTCAATGCGGATAATGGTAGACGCTTTGTGGAAATCTATTACGGTTTTACTTTTTTGATGGAACATGCCATTGTAACAGCTGTCTTTATCTGTTCGCTTTTGATTGCTTTCTTCCTAAAAAAACGGTTGGCGAAATGGCTTGCTGCTGGTAGTTATTGCTTTTTAGTCCTATGGATTGCGACAGAGGGTTATTTCTTCCGCATGTCGCTAGAAGATTTGATACGACTTTGGACAAGTTTGGAAATCCTGACAAAAACGTATCAGTTGGGCTTTTATCTAAATATTTTGTTGGGAATTTTGTTGATAATTAAGTATCTGAAGGTTAAGCAATAGTAATAAAAATGCGCTTGATTATAGACAATAAATTTGTTGTTTTATCATGGCAATGATAGCTGTAGTCCTAGATGAAATACTATTTGTTTATAAAGGTTGAAAGAGATTGAAGGGGAGCTATTGTAAAGCAACTTCCTTCAATCTTTTTGTCTCATTCTGGATATGTAAACGATTTACAATTTAAGGCAAATTATGGTAAAATAGTTTCATGAGTAAAATGTATTATGCAGAAAATCCTGACGCTGCTCACGACATTCATGAGTTGAGAGTGGACTTGTTGGGAGAAAAAATGACCTTTTTGACGGATGCGGGTGTTTTTAGCAAGAAAATGGTTGACTTTGGAAGTCAACTATTGCTCAAGTGTCTTGAGGTCAACCAAGGAGAGACAGTCCTAGATGTCGGCTGTGGTTATGGTCCATTAGGTTTGTCCTTAGTCAAGGCTTACGGCGTTCAGGCGACCATGGTCGATATCAACAATCGTGCTTTGGATTTGGCACGACAAAATGCTGAACGAAATAAAGTAGAAGCGACGATTTTCCAGTCCAACATCTATGAACAAGTTAAAGGGAAATTTGACCATGTCATTTCAAATCCCCCTATCCGTGCGGGTAAGCAAGTGGTTCATGAAATCATTGAGAAAAGCAAAGATTTTTTGGAAACTAGTGGAGATTTGACAATCGTCATCCAGAAAAAACAAGGGGCTCCAAGTGCTAAGTCTAAGATGGAAGATGTGTTTGGCAATTGTGAAATCCTTAAAAAAGACAAGGGATACTATATCCTTAGAAGTGTGAAAGAATGAGAGCAGTTGATTTAATCCAAAAAAAACGAGACGGTCAAGAACTGACTTCGAGTGAAATTGAATGGCTGGTAGAAGGCTATGTGTCAGGAATTGTCCCTGATTATCAGATGTCTGCCTTTGCCATGGCTGTTTATTTCAAAGGAATGACGACACGAGAAATATCTGATTTGACCATGAGAATGGTTCATACAGGGCAAGAGTTTGATTTATCTGCTATTGATGGGGTTAAGGTTGACAAGCATTCTACGGGTGGTGTTGGTGATAAGGTGACCTTGATTTTGGCTCCTTTAG
The DNA here is from genome assembly GCF_013276595.1 of Streptococcus sp. 10824. Lineage (NCBI taxonomy): Bacteria > Bacillati > Bacillota > Bacilli > Lactobacillales > Streptococcaceae > Streptococcus > Streptococcus sp. 10824. The sequence continues at coordinate 44,121 of NZ_VMLH01000021.1, read as the reverse complement.
TAGCGAGTTTTGGAGTTCCAGTCGCGAAAATGAGTGGTCGTGGTCTCGGCCATACGGGTGGAACAATTGATAAATTGGAGTCCATTAAGGGCTATCAAGTAGAACGCAGTCAAGAGGATTTTATTCGTCAGGTTCAGGATATTGGTGTATCTGTCATTGGGCAATCAGACCAGCTTGTCAAAGCAGATAAGCTTCTCTACGCCCTCCGTGATGTAACCGCAACTGTCGACACGATTCCTTTGATTGCGAGTTCGGTGATGAGCAAGAAAATCGCGGCAGGGGCGGATGCTATTTTGCTAGACGTGACTGTCGGTGAGGGTGCCTTCATGAAGACGGTTGATGAGGCGCATGAATTGGCTCAAACCATGGTGGAACTTGGTAAGGCAGTTGGTCGAAAGACGGTAGCAGTGATTACGGATATGAGTCAGCCCTTGGGACGAGCGATTGGAAATCGCCTTGAAATTCTTGAAGCACTGGAGATTTTACAAGGTCAAGGTCGTCAGGATATTACCCATTTTATATGCGAATTGGCTCAAATTATGCTTGGTTTGGCAAATGTAAATAAAACAGTTGAAGAAGTTCGTCAACATCTTGAAAATGGCCAAGCGCTGGCTAAGTTTGAGGAGATGGTCCAAGCCCAAGGTGGAGATTTGGAAGATCTCTACCGTCCTGTAAATGTAGCCCATGTGGTGGAAATCCCTGCTCAGGAAACGGGTGTCATTTCAGCTCTTCCAGCTATGGAATTTGGGCTTTATGCCATGAGACTGGGAGCTGGCCGTGCAGTCAAGACTGATGATTTGGACTATGAAACAGGAATTGTTTTTGAAAAGAAAGTTGGAGATTCCGTTCAAAAGGGAGAAATTGTTGCAAAAGTATACACAAATGGAAAAATTTCTCCTCAGCTAGTTACAGATTTTCAAAAATATGTTAAAATAAATGATAGGGTGCAAAGTTTACGAGAAATTATAGAAATTATCTCATAAACCGCAGGAGAATCCGAATATGAAATTAAATAAATATATCGATCATACGCTTTTAAAACAAGATGCAACAGAAAATCAAATTGATTGTTTGTTGTCTGAGGCTAGGGAGTATGATTTTGCCAGTGTTTGCGTCAATCCGACCTGGGTTGAACATTCCAAAAAAGGGCTTGAAGGCACAGATGTCAAGGTCTGTACAGTAGTAGGTTTCCCCTTGGGAGCAACAACTTCAGCTGTGAAAGTATTTGAAACAAAAGAAGCTATCCAAAATGGCGCAGACGAGATTGATATGGTGATTAATGTCGGTGCCCTCAAATCAGGTGATCTTGACTTGGTTGAATCGGACATCCGTGCTGTTGTGGAAGCAAGTGGTGACAAGTTAGTGAAAGTCATTATTGAAGCATGTCTTCTGACAGACCCAGAAAAAGTTGTGGCTTGCCAATTGTCCCAAAAAGCGGGAGCTGACTTTGTCAAAACATCCACTGGCTTTTCAACTGGTGGTGCTACGGTAGCAGATGTTAGATTAATGCGTGAAACAGTTGGACCTGATATGGGTGTCAAGGCTGCTGGTGGAGCTCGTTCTTATGCAGATGCTCTTGCCTTTGTGGAAGCAGGGGCGACACGTATCGGAACGTCAGCTGGGGTAGCCATTTTAAAAGGAGAATTGGCAGATGGCGACTACTGAGTTGATTGAACTGGCAATTGAAACCAGCAAACATGCCTATGTCCCCTATTCTCACTTTCCTATCGGAGCAGTTTTAGTAGCCAAAGACGGAAGTGTTTACACGGGAGTGAATATCGAAAATGCTAGCTATCCTTTGACAAACTGCGGAGAGCGTACAGCGATTTTTAAAGCAGTTTCCGAAGGCCAAAGAGAGTTTTCCGAATTGATTGTCTATGGACAGACTGAAAAACCAATCTCGCCATGTGGTGCTTGTCGCCAAGTAATGGTCGAATTTTTTGAACAAGATCTAAAAGTGACCTTGGTCGCAAAAGATAAATCGACGGTCGAGATGACGGTCGGGGAATTACTTCCATACTCTTTTACAGACTTAAATTAGTCTGAGTCGCTCTCTGAGTGGCACGGTCCTTGTGGCCAATCAATCCATACTTGCAACATCGTTGCACATCTTATTTAGGAGGTTCAGTAATGAACAAGAAACAATGGCTAGGCCTTGGTCTAGTTGCAGTGGCAGCAGTTGGACTTGCTGCATGTGGTAACCGCTCTTCTCGTAAGGCAGATTCATCTTCTGATGTGAAGACAAAAGCAGCAATCGTCACTGATACTGGTGGTGTTGATGACAAATCATTCAACCAATCAGCTTGGGAAGGTTTGCAGGCTTGGGGTAAAGAACACAATCTTTCAAAAGATAACGGTTTCACTTACTTCCAATCAACAAGTGAAGCTGACTACGCTAACAACTTGCAACAAGCGGCTGGAAGTTACAACCTAATCTTCGGTGTTGGTTTTGCCCTTCACAATGCGGTTGAAGAAGCAGCTAAAGAACATTCTGACTTGAACTATGTCTTGATTGATGATGTGATTAAAGATCAAAAGAATGTTGCGAGCGTAACTTTCGCTGATAATGAGTCAGGTTACCTTGCAGGTGTAGCTGCAGCCAAAACAACTAAAACAAAACAAGTTGGTTTTGTAGGTGGACAGGAGTCAGAAGTTATCTCTCGTTTTGAAGCAGGATTCAAGGCTGGTGTTGCGTCAGTAGACCCATCTATCAAAGTACAAGTTGACTATGCTGGTTCATTTGGTGATGCCGCTAAAGGTAAAACAATTGCAGCAGCACAATACGCAGCTGGTGCAGATATTGTTTACCAAGTAGCTGGTGGTACAGGTGCAGGTGTCTTTGCAGAAGCAAAATCACTCAACGAAAGCCGTCCTGAAAATGAAAAAGTTTGGGTTATCGGTGTTGACCGTGACCAAGAAGCAGAAGGTAAATACACTTCTAAAGATGGCAAAGAATCAAACTTTGTTCTTGCATCTACTTTGAAACAAGTTGGTACAACTGTAAAAGATATTTCTAACAAGGCAGAAAAAGGTGAATTCCCTGGCGGTCAAGTGATCGTTTACTCATTGAAAGATAAAGGGGTTGATTTGGTAACAACTAACCTTTCTGAAGAAGGTAAAAAAGCCGTTGAAGATGCAAAAGCTAAAATCCTTGATGGAAGCGTAAAAGTTCCTGCAAAATAATGGATGGAAGTTATTTCTTAGGAAGCGGCCATCGGCCGCTTTTTAAGAGTTGAGACAAAGTCATTTTGTCTCAGTAAAGCTTGCTACTAGACAAACTAGCAAGTTTTATTGAAATAAAATAAGACTCTGAAAGGAAGAGCACATGGCACACGAAAATGTCATTGAGATGCGTGATATTACCAAGGTGTTTGGTGAATTTGTTGCCAACGACAAAATCAACCTGCACCTACGAAAAGGTGAAATTCATGCACTTTTAGGAGAAAATGGGGCTGGTAAGTCCACGCTCATGAACATGTTAGCAGGGCTTCTTGAACCAACTAGTGGTGAAATCGCGGTCAACGGTCAAGTTGTCAACCTCGACTCCCCATCTAAAGCAGCTAGCTTGGGAATCGGAATGGTTCACCAGCACTTTATGTTGGTAGAGGCTTTCACGGTGGCTGAAAACATTATTTTAGGGAGTGAATTGACTAAAAATGGTGTGCTAGATATCGCTGGAGCTAGCAAAGAAATCAAGGCTCTTTCTGAACGTTATGGCTTAGCTGTGGACCCTTCTGCCAAGGTGGCAGACATCTCAGTTGGAGCCCAACAACGTGTAGAAATTTTAAAAACCCTTTATCGGGGAGCTGATATTCTTATTTTTGACGAACCAACGGCTGTTTTGACTCCATCAGAAATTGAGGAGTTGATGGCTATTATGAAAAATCTTGTCAAAGAAGGAAAATCAATTATCTTGATTACTCACAAGTTGGACGAGATTCGCGCAGTTTCTGACCGCGTTACGGTTATCCGTCGTGGGAAATCAATTGAAACCGTCAAAATTGCAGGGGCTACCAATGCTGATTTGGCAGAAATGATGGTAGGGCGTTCTGTTTCCTTTAAAACAGAGAAACAAGCATCTCAACCAAAAGAAGTGGTCTTGTCAATCAAAGATTTGGTGGTCAATGAAAACCGTGGTGTTCCAGCTGTGAAAAATCTGTCCTTGGATGTTCGAGCGGGAGAGATTGTTGGGATTGCGGGGATTGATGGAAATGGTCAGTCTGAACTGATTCAAGCCATTACAGGTCTTCGCAAGGTTGAATCTGGAAGCATTGAGCTAAAAGGAGATTCAATTGTAGGATTGCACCCACGACAAATTACAGAACTAAGTGTTGGGCACGTTCCAGAAGACCGCCACCGTGATGGCTTGATTTTGGAAATGATGATTTCTGAAAATATTGCCCTTCAAACCTACTATAAAGAACCACATAGTAAAAATGGAATTTTGAACTATTCAAATATTACTTCTTATGCTAAAAAGCTAATGGAAGAGTTTGATGTTCGTGCTGCCAGCGAAATTGTGCCTGCAGCTGCACTCTCGGGAGGAAATCAACAAAAAGCAATTATTGCTCGTGAAATTGATCGAGATCCTGATCTCCTTATCGTCAGCCAGCCAACTCGTGGGTTGGATGTCGGTGCCATTGAATATATCCACAAGCGCTTGATTGAAGAGCGTGATAATGGTAAGGCTGTTTTAGTTGTCAGCTTTGAATTGGATGAGATTTTAAACGTCTCAGACCGTATTGCCGTTATACACGATGGTAAGATTCAAGGTATTGTATCACCAGAAACAACCAATAAACAAGAACTTGGTGTCTTGATGGCTGGTGGAAACTTGGGAAAGGAGAAGAGTGATGTCTAAAAAATTACAACAAATTTCGGTTCCCTTGATTTCTGTCTTCCTAGGAATTTTACTTGGAGCCATTGTCATGTGGATCTTCGGTTATGATGCTATTTGGGGCTACGAAGAATTGTTCTATACAGCCTTTGGTAGCTTACGTGGGATTGGTGAAATCTTCCGTGCTATGGGGCCTTTGGTCTTGATTGGTCTTGGCTTTGCTGTTGCCAGTCGTGCAGGTTTCTTTAACGTAGGGCTTCCTGGTCAGGCTTTGGCTGGTTGGATTCTCAGTGGTTGGTTTGCCTTGTCGCATCCAGATATGCCCCGTCCCTTGATGATTCTAGCAACTATCGTGATTGCCTTGATTGCTGGTGGAATTGTCGGCGCGATTCCAGGTATTCTGAGAGCCTATCTGGGGACGTCAGAGGTTATCGTAACCATTATGATGAACTACATTGTCTTGTATGTAGGAAATGCCTTTATCCATGCTTTCCCTAAAGACTTCATGCAAAGTACAGATTCGACCATTCGTGTTGGGGCTAATGCAACCTATCAGACCCCTTGGTTGGCTGAGTTGACTGGTAACTCACGGATGAATATTGGTATTTTCTTTGCCATTATTGCTGTTGCAGTTATTTGGTTCATGCTCAAGAAAACGACTCTTGGTTTTGAAATCCGTGCGGTTGGTCTTAATCCACATGCTTCAGAATATGCTGGTATTTCTGCAAAAAGAACGATTATCCTCTCAATGATTATCTCAGGTGCCTTGGCTGGTCTTGGTGGAGCTGTTGAAGGTCTGGGAACCTTCCAGAACGTCTATGTTCAAGGGGCGTCTTTAGCTGTTGGATTTAACGGGATGGCAGTTAGTCTGCTTGCGGCCAACTCACCAATTGGTATTCTCTTTGCAGCCTTCCTGTTTGGTGTTCTCCAAGTTGGAGCCCCAGGTATGAATGCGGCGCAGGTACCGTCTGAGCTTGTTAGCATTGTAACAGCGTCTATTATCTTCTTTGTCAGTGTTCATTACCTTATCGAACGCTTTGTCAAACCGAAAAAACAAGTTAAAGGAGGTAAGTAAAGATGTCTATTACAACCTTGCTCACCCTCTTGGTGTCTTCTATGCTGATTTACTCAGCACCCCTCATCTTTACAAGTATCGGTGGTGTTTTCTCTGAACGTGGTGGTGTGGTAAACGTCGGCCTTGAAGGAATTATGGTTATGGGTGCCTTTTCTGGAGTTGTCTTTAACCTTGAATTTGCAGAACAATTTGGAGCAGCAACTCCATGGTTATCTTTGTTAGTTGCAGGATTGGTAGGGGGAATCTTTTCTATCATCCACGCAGCAGCGACGGTTCATTTCCGTGCAGACCATGTTGTCAGCGGTACGGTTTTGAACTTGATGGCGCCTGCCTTGGCTGTTTTCTTAGTGAAAGTTCTTTATAACAAAGGACAAACCGACAATCTAAGTCAGACTTTTGGGCGCTTTGATTTCCCAGTCTTGGCGAATATCCCAGTTATCGGAGATATCTTCTTCAAGTCAACTAGTCTACTTGGTTATCTGGCGATTGCCTTCTCATTCCTTGCTTGGTTTATCCTCTTCAAGACTCGATTTGGTCTTCGTCTCCGCTCTGTCGGTGAACATCCTCAAGCAGCAGATACCTTGGGAATCAATGTCTATAAAATGAGATATTTAGGGGTTATTATTTCAGGTTTCCTAGGTGGAATTGGTGGAGCGATTTATGCTCAATCAATCTCAGTTAACTTCTCAGTGACAACTATTGTTGGACCTGGATTTATCGCCCTTGCTGCGATGATCTTTGGAAAATGGAATCCAATCGGAGCTATGCTATCTAGTCTCTTCTTTGGACTTTCACAAAGTTTGGCTGTTATCGGTTCTCAATTGCCATTCCTACAAGGAGTGCCAGCGGTTTACCTTCAAATCGCACCTTATGTTTTGACAATTCTTGTCTTGGCAGCTTTCTTTGGAAAAGCAGTTGCACCAAAAGCAGATGGTATCAACTATATCAAATCAAAATAAGCATACAAAAAAACGTCAGTTCTGTTTAAACTGGCGTTTTATTTTTTAGGATTTTGATGGGTTAGGTTTAATCCCCAAGGGACCAAATTTTCAGTTTTATTTTTGATACGAGCGATATTGTCCTTATGTCGAATGATAATCAAACTAGCAAGAGCTAGGATAATAGCGATGAAGAGAGGGTCATAGTTATTCAGGATAAAACCAAAAAGTGGAAAGAGTAGAACTCCGATGACAGCTGCGATAGATGCTGTGACACTAGACAGTGAAATCATGCTACCAAGATAGAGGGTTCCAAAGAAAACAACTGCAAGGTAGAGACAGAAGACAGGCGCAAATCCGAAAATCACTCCAGCACTGGTTGCGACAGCCTTGCCTCCCTTAAATCCTGCAAAGATAGGGAAGGTATGGCCAATAACAGCCAAAAGTCCAAAGATGAGAGGAGAAACGCCTTGCAGATAAAACATAATCGGAAGCAGTGTTGCTAGGGTTCCTTTGAAAAAGTCAATCACAAAGGTTGCCATTCCCGCTTTCTTTCCTAAAATTCGGAAGGTATTGGTCGTTCCAGTGTTACCAGAACCATGCTCGCGCAGATTGATTTGAAAGAATACTTGTCCAATCCAGAGACCAGACGGAATCGAACCCAGCAGATAGGCTAGGATTAATAAAACTATTGTAATCATACTCCTATTATATCATGAAATGAAGAAGAAAGGCAGAGAATCTCTTCTGAAATTGTTACATCGGAGAAAGAAAAATTTTGCAAAATCCTTGGAAAACCTGTAGAATAGTAAAGATGAACGAATAGGAGGTTCCTTGTGTCAAAAAAGGAAATCAATATTAACAATTATAATGATGATGCCATTCAGGTGCTAGAAGGGTTGGATGCGGTCCGTAAACGTCCAGGTATGTACATTGGGTCGACCGATGGCGCTGGTCTCCATCACCTAGTCTGGGAAATCGTTGATAATGCAGTCGATGAGGCCTTGTCTGGATTTGGTGATCGTATTGATGTGACCATCAATAAGGACGGGAGTTTGACTGTGCAAGACCATGGACGTGGGATGCCGACAGGTATGCACGCTATGGGAATTCCAACTGTTGAGGTTATCTTTACCATTCTTCACGCCGGAGGGAAATTCGGTCAAGGAGGCTACAAAACATCTGGTGGTCTCCACGGGGTTGGTTCTTCCGTTGTAAATGCTCTATCTAGTTGGCTGGAGGTAGAAATCACTCGTGACGGTGCAGTCTACAAGCAACGTTTTGAAAATGGGGGAAAACCTGTCACAACCTTGAAGAAAATCGGTACAGCTCCCAAGTCTAAAACAGGTACCAAGGTTACGTTTATGCCTGACGCGACGATCTTCTCTACGACAGATTTCAAGTACAATACCATTTCAGAGCGCCTTAATGAGTCAGCCTTTCTCTTGAAAAATGTGACCTTGTCTTTGACAGATAAGCGAACAGATGAAGCAATCGAATTCCATTATGAGAATGGGGTACAAGACTTTGTTTCTTATCTCAACGAAGACAAGGAGACCTTAACGCCAGTTCTTTACTTTGAAGGGGAAGATAATGGTTTCCAAGTGGAAGTGGCCCTCCAGTACAATGACGGATTTTCAGATAACATTCTATCCTTTGTCAATAACGTTCGTACCAAGGACGGCGGAACGCATGAGACAGGATTCAAGTCTGCCATTACCAAGGTCATGAATGACTATGCGCGTAAGACAGGTCTTCTCAAGGAAAAAGATAAAAACCTTGAAGGGTCAGACTATCGTGAGGGACTAGCGGCCGTTCTTTCTATCTTGGTTCCAGAAGAACACCTCCAGTTTGAAGGACAGACCAAGGACAAATTAGGCAGTCCACTAGCTCGTCCCGTTGTGGATGGAATTGTGGCGGATAAGTTGACCTTTTTCCTTATGGAAAATGGTGAATTGGCTTCTAACCTCATCCGTAAGGCTATCAAGGCGCGTGATGCTCGCGAAGCGGCCCGTAAGGCACGTGATGAGAGCCGAAATGGTAAGAAAAATAAAAAAGACAAGGGCTTGCTGTCTGGAAAATTGACCCCAGCCCAGTCTAAGAATCCAGCTAAGAATGAACTCTATCTAGTCGAGGGGGATTCTGCCGGAGGTTCTGCCAAACAAGGCCGTGACCGCAAGTTCCAGGCTATTCTACCTCTTCGTGGTAAGGTTATCAATACAGCCAAGGCCAAGATGGCGGATATCCTCAAAAATGAAGAAATCAATACCATGATTTATACCATCGGTGCAGGTGTTGGAGCAGATTTCTCTATTGAAGATGCCAACTATGACAAGATCATTATCATGACCGATGCGGATACCGACGGTGCCCATATCCAGACCTTGCTCTTGACATTTTTCTATCGTTACATGCGTCCCCTAGTTGAGGCAGGACACGTTTATATCGCCCTTCCGCCTCTTTACAAGATGTCCAAAGGCAAAGGCAAGAAAGAAGAAGTAGCCTACGCATGGACAGACGGAGAACTAGAAGAACTCCGCAAACAGTTCGGTAAAGGTGCTACCCTCCAACGCTACAAAGGTCTTGGTGAGATGAATGCAGACCAACTCTGGGAAACAACCATGAACCCAGAAACTCGTACCCTCATCCGTGTCACCATCGAAGACCTAGCCCGCGCCGAACGTCGCGTCAATGTTCTCATGGGAGACAAGGTCGAACCACGCCGTAAGTGGATTGAGGACAATGTCAAGTTTACGCTGGAAGAAGCGACAGTGTTTTAATGAAAGAAAATAATATGTTAGTAAACTGGAAATTAGAGTCGGATGTGAATGACTATGTGAAAAAGCAGTTTGAAAATCTTGGTTTGAAAAAATTGCAGGATTATAATGAAGAATCTGCTATGAGTGCTTATCTCAAAGAGGCGCTTAAGGGAGCGGCTAAGACGCAAACTAAGACTAATTTTGGAAAACCAGATTTTCATATTGAAAAATACAAACAAGTTCCTATCTTGATTGAAAACAAACTCAAATTATCTAAGCTAGTTGCTCAAACAAAGGACGGTATTAAGTTTGATGATAAATCAATTAGTGATTTTGCGGTGAATGGGGTTTTGCATTATGCGAGGGCAGTTATTGATAGTGGTAAATATCATGAAGCCGTCGCAGTTGGTGTTGCAGGTGATAACGAAGAAAATGTGACTATCAAAGTTTATTATGTCTTTGGTTCTGCTCCTAATGCCTATAAAGAGCTATCAAAGGTAACGACTTTTGATTTTTTGGAAAATGAGTCCACCTTTGAGATATTCTACAAAGATGCTGTTTTGAGCGAAGAAGAAAAACACCAAATTCTGATTGATAGTCAAGCGACCTTGCAAGGCTATGCTAAAAAGCTCAATAAATTGATGCACAACCATAATATCACAGCTCCTCAACGGGTGCTTTATGTGTCTGGTATGCTATTATCTATGCAGGATATCGTAGATTGTAAGGGCAAAAAGGTTGATGAGGGCTTAATACCTGACGATTTAAAAGGTGTGCAGTCTGAAACCAAGCGTGATGGTAAGAAAGTTGTTGATCAAATCAAGGCTTTCCTAGATGAACGTGAAATCAATGAAGATAAGAAAACTCTCATGTTGGCTTCTTTTGGAGAAATTTCCAAAGATAGCCAGCGTGACGAGTTGATTACCAATGACAAAGAAGTAGCACAACTTCTCCCTCAAAAGGAAAATTCTGTTACCAAGCAAATCTTCACTTTTATCTATGAGAATATTTTCAAGTCCATTGATGGTTTGGGTGGACATATCGATATTATGGGGAGATGTACTCCGAATTTCTAAAGTATGCTTTGGGAGATGGAAAAGAAATTGGTATTGTTCTGACCCCTCCTTATGTTACCAAAATGATGGCGCAAATTCTGGGGATAACAAGTGAGAGCAAGGTTATGGATTTGGCGACTGGTTCAGCTGGTTTCCTCATTTCAGCGATGGAGTTGATGATAGATCATGCAAATATCAGTTTTGGGAAGGGGACTTCTCGAGCCAACGAGGAGATTGCGAAGCTCAAGAAAGATAACCTGCTAGGAATAGAACTTAATGCAGAGATGTATACCTTAGCGACAACCAATATGATTCTTCGTGGAGATGGATCTAGTCGAATTGAAAAAGGTTCTGCATTCAATCGTCCTGAGAGTCTGTTTACGGATTTTAAAGCTAATCGTGTCTTGCTGAATCCCCCTTTCTCTTATGAAGAAAATGGTCTTCCTTTTATAGCCTATGGTTTGGATAAGATGGAGCGTGGTGGCCTAGGTGCCATTATCATTCAAGATAGTGCTGGTTCTGGTAAGGCAACAAAGACAGCTAAAGCTATTTTGAAAAAGCATACCCTACTTGCTTCTATCAAAATGCCTGTTGACCTTTTTGTTCCCATGGCAGGAGTCCAGACTTCTATCTACATTTTTAAGGCTCATGAGGCACACGATTACGACCAGACGGTTAAATTTATTGACTTTAGAAATGACGGTTTTAAACGTGCTAAGCGAGGTATTTCAGAGGTTGATAATCCTATCCAGCGTTACCAAGATGTGATTAAAATTTATAAGGCTGGAAAGAGAGCGGAAGTGAGTAAAGAACTTTGGGATTTAGATGCTATCTTTATTGAGGACTTTATCACTGACAAGGGTAATGATTGGAATTTCGAACAGCACCAGATCATTGATACAAAACCAACCTTGGATGATTTTAAAAAGACTGTTACTGACTACTTAGCTTGGGAAGTGGAACAACTCCTGAAAAACAAGGGGGAAGATAGCTCAAAAAAAGCCTAAGCCCTCGCCTTCAAAAATTGGAAGAGGAATTTGAAGCAAGTGGGGGCGAGTGGAGAGAGTATCGGATAGGAGATTTATTTGGTAATATTGTTCAGGGTTCCCGTCTAACGAAAGCAGATCAGATAGATGGCCTTTTACCATTTGTGATGGCAGGAGTGACTAATACGGGTGTCGTTAGACATATTGGGAATAAGATGACTATTTTTCCAAAAAATTCTCTGACTATTGATATTTTTGGAAATGTTTTTTATCGAAATTATGAATTTAGCGCATCAGATGATGTGGGTGTCTACTGGAATGACGAAGAGTATAGTGAACACTCCATGTTATTTTTAGCATCTTCAATTCAAAAATCTTTAGTTGGTAAATTTGATTTTGGAAATAAGCTACGCTCTTCTAAATCTCATGACCTCCTAGTTAAACTTCCAACTCTCAATAACAAATTAGCATTTTCATACATGGAAAGCTACATCAAAGCGCTCGAGTCTGAACGCATCGAGACGCTCGAGTCTTATCTAACTGTAACAAATCTTAGGGATTATCATCTTACAAAAAATGATGAAAAAGTACTTGACAAGTTTGCAAAACTTTCCGATACTAAGAGTAGAGTAGAGGAGTCGGAGGTATTCCAACTTTCTCAGGTCTTTAACTTATCCAGTAGTAAAAAGAAATTCAATGCAAATATGATTGAGTTTGGAGGAAAGTTTCCTTATGTAGCTCGTGGAGATAGTAACAATGGGATTCGAGGTTATATTACAGAGAGTGAAGAATTTCTCAATCCTGCCAACACAATTAGTTTTGGTCAAGATACGGCAACGATGTTTTATCAAAAAGAACCCTATTTCACAGGAGATAAAATTAAGGTATTGCGCACTAAAGAAGTAGAATTGGATAGGTATAAAGCTCTTTATTTAATTACTTCATTAAGAAAGAGTTTCTCTACATTTAGTTGGGGAAGTAGCTCTTTTAATGAAAAAGTATTAAAAGAGACAGATGTTAAGCTTCCTATCAAAAATAATCAAATCGACTATACATTTATGTCTGACTTTGTTCGAGCAGTGGAGAAATTAGTTATCAAGGATTTAGTCATCTGGGCTGACAAAAAAATTGCTGCGACTAAGGAAGTAGTAGCAAGATAGTTCAGTATATCTGTCCTTTTTAGGGAGTAGCTGTCCTAATTTTTAGGCAGTTTTTCCCTAAAAAGGACAAGTTGAGTTTTGATAATAGCTATTTATTTACACCTTACAAAAAGTTTACATTGAAAAAAGTAAGAAGGAGGATCCAGTAAATGGAGAATAAGAAACCTAAAGGAGCTGCAAAGATTAGATTGTTCAAAATAAGTCATGCAGAGTATGGGAAAGTACTTGATGTGTTGGATGCGAAAACATCTATTTTGGATGTAAGAAATATGATTTGTAATAGAGAGCCTGATTATGAGTATTTTATTCCAAAAGTGATATTTTCATTGGACAAAGAGGCTAAGGAAAATGGTTTCTATTTTAGCGGACTCAACGGAGATTTTGCTTACTTACCAAGGGTTACTACAGACATTGTAGAGTTTAAGTTGCCAGATGAACTGAAAGAACATATTGCTAAAGGGCACCCTGTTTTCTATACAAAATGGCGTTAATAAGGGGAAGATATGGTATTGGAAAATAAACTAGGCATTACAAACTCAGCCCAGCTGGCAGATGCAGAAGAAAAACTGACAAAAAAACAAGCCGCCCTGCTTTTTCAGACAGGAGACTTGTTCAAGATGGAAGTTGGGACATTTGCAGGGCTGTCAGCTATTCACCACTATCTTTTTTCAGGTATCTATGATTTCGCTGGAAAAATCCGTGATGTCAATATTGCAAAGGATAACTTTCAATTTGCCCCCCGTATTTTTTTAGAGCAATCCTTGCAGTATATTGACAAACTTCCTCATGATAATTTTGATCAAGTAGTTGATAAGTATGCGGATATGAATATTGCCCATCCTTTCCGTGAGGGGAATGGACGCGCAATGCGGATTTGGCTAGATTGTATGCTTCGTCAGAAACTGGGCAAAGTGGTAGACTGGAATGCTATAGATAAGGATGAATACCTGAATGCCATGAAGCGTAGTGCAGTATCGACTGGAGAACTCAAGTATTTGCTCCTCAATAACTTGACGGATGACCTTACTCAGACCAGTTTCTTTAAGAGAGTAGATGCTTCATACTACTACGAAGGATACAGTCTTTACAAGACAGGGGAATTATAGTATAAAAACTATCCAGTAAGAAGAATCAGACGCTTGGTAACCTATAAAATGAGAAGGTGCTGACATGAGAATTGAAACAGAAATGCTAGATCTGATTTTACAAACTGCCAAAACTTTACAAGTTAAAGCTATCGCCATGTCTGGTTCACGGACAAACCAAAAGGTTCAAACAGATGAATTTCAAGACTATGACGTGGTCTATATCGTGGATGATTTAGATAATCTGACGAGTGACCTTTCTTGGCTAGATCAGTTTGGCAAACGCCTGATTGAACAGCATGTCCAGCTTGACCATCGTCGTCTCTACCTCATGCTCTTTGAAGATGGCAATCGTATCGATTTGACTCTTTGTCCTAAAGAACACATTCAAGAATGGGTGGACAGTGAAGCAGGATTCACTGTTTTAGAAGATAAGAAGGGCTTGTTTGAGTCCTATTCTCCCAGTCCAAAGCGTTTCTGGATACATCCAGCTACTGAGACAGATTTTAAAAATTCCTGTAATGAATTTTGGTGGGTGTCGGCCTACGTGGTCAAAGGAATCTGTCGCAAACAAGTCATCTACGCGGCCGACCATCTCTACGGTATTTGTCAGCAAGAATTGCTCAATCTTTTAGCTTGGCAAGTGGCAGCAGATAAGGGAACAGTAGACGTCGGCAAGAACTATAAATATCTCTTTAACTATTTACCTGCTGAGAAAGAGAAGAAGTTCTTAAATTTACTTGATTTCTCCAGTTTAGACAAAATCACTCAGTCTTTGTTTACTACGATGCAACTTTTCCACAAAGAAGCTCAATTCCTTGCTCAAAAAATAGGCTTTGACTACGATAAAGAAGTAGCTGAGAAGATGATTGAGTATGCTGAGGAAAGAAGATGCTTAAATGTAGTAGATTAGAATTCCATTGATAAGGATAAAGCCATTTAGTAACATTTCGGAGGATTATAATGTTTTTAGATTTAGGAATTACTTCATATTTGTTTGGTAAAATAGCGGATTTTTCTTGGGATCAATTTTATGATTCATTAGGTTTGCAAGAGAAGGCTGATAAAAAGAGTTTAAAAAAACTTATCGAAGATTATCGAGATTATATGATAGACCGTCATAAAGATAATCCGTATTTTGAAGAGGTTTTAAGATTTTGGGAGACAAATCATATTGTTGAAGAAATTTTGATGATTGAATATCACTTGAAAAGCACGTTTGCTACTTATGATGATTTTAAAAACGCTTTGGAGGATCAGTATCCTCAGGCTTTCAATAAAAGTTTTTCAATTAGTTTGATGGATGAGCTAGATAAAAAATTTATTGACTTAGTTAGAAAAATGTCTCAGTTTTCTCAGTCAGATATTGCTGTTATAGCAAATGTTATTAAAGAATCGAATTCTGAAATAGTATCCTCAATAGAGGAACTCTTAAAACAATTGCAAGAATTTGGTTTTAAAAATAATATTAAACATGATACTCAACTAGCATATATTCAAAAATCGAAAATAGACAATTTGGTAATTACTCCCCCTGTGATTTCTAAAATGACCATTACTTCAAGAAATGACTATAAATATAATTATTATTTGTTTCAGTCTTTTGAATTTGAAGGTGATTTTGGAGATAATCCAACAGTCTATTTGATTTATTCAGAGGATGATAATAAGATTGAGTTAAATACTTTTAGTCATGGTTTGCAACCTGATAATTTACGAGTTCTAAAATTTAAATCGACAGAAATTGAAGGTAAGAAATATAAATATAATATTTCTAAAGAGTATTGTTATTATTCCAATCAAGGAAATGAATATGATATTAGACCATTCATTGTTGTTGTGCTCGGTGAAGAGGTTATGGGCTTTGCTACCTTAACAATAATTAATAAGTCATTTAAAAAAGGTCAAAGTTTCACTTTACCGTTCACTGGGCATAAAGCATTCATTCCAGCAGCAAGAAAACTTATTTGGCCAAATAAAAAGGATTTATTAAAAAAACTTCATGAACAACAGACTGGTAGAGTTTTCTATTTAGACAATTCTGTTGTAGATGAAGTAATTAAAATTAAAAAGTATTTTTTGGATTCGTTAAAAGAAGAAGTTAAGGATGCATTAAAACAAGAATATGAATAATCTATTTTTTATTATCCAAACACGTCTATTTCTGTGAGATCATTCTTTTCAACTTGCATGTAAAAACTGAACACGGACTAAACGGTGTGTAAAAAAGATAAATCGTTTTTTAGTTATAACCTAGTCCACTTATATAAAATTTGAAAGGAGTTGAACACGCCCTAAATAATGCGTGAAAAAGATAAATTCTCTGGTGAGCTTGCTTACTTCAAGAATCTTCTATTTTCACTTGATATTTTACGGGCTCTGTATCCTATATGAGTAACATTCAAAATATGTCCCTGGAGGACATCATGGGAGAGCGCTTTGGTCGCTACTCCAAGTACATTATTCAAGACCGGGCTTTGCCAGATATTCGTGATGGGTTGAAGCCAGTTCAGCGCCGTATTCTTTATTCTATGAATAAGGATAGCAATACTTTTGACAAGAGCTACCGTAAGTCGGCCAAGTCAGTCGGGAACATCATGGGGAATTTCCACCCACACGGTGACAGTTCTATCTATGATGCCATGGTTCGTATGTCACAGGACTGGAAAAATCGTGAGATTCTAGTTGAAATGCATGGTAATAACGGTTCTATGGACGGAGATCCGCCTGCGGCGATGCGTTATACTGAGGCGCGTTTGTCTGAGGTTGCAGGCTATCTTCTTCAGGATATCGATAAAAAGACCGTTCCTTTTGCTTGGAACTTTGACGATACCGAGAAAGAACCAACTGTCCTGCCAGCTGCCTTTCCAAACCTCTTGGTAAATGGATCTACTGGTATTTCAGCTGGTTATGCCACAGACATTCCTCCCCATAATTTGGCTGAGGTTATTGATGCGGCGGTTTACATGATTGATCATCCAACTGCCAAGGTGGACAAACTCATGGAATTCTTGCCTGGACCAGACTTCCCGACTGGAGGGATTATCCAGGGTCGTGATGAAATCAAGAAGGCCTATGAAACTGGGAAAGGGCGCGTGGTTGTTCGTTCCAAGACTGAGATTGAAAAGCTAAAAGGTGGTAAGGAACAAATCGTTATCACTGAGATTCCTTATGAAATCAACAAGGCCAATCTGGTCAAGAAAATCGATGATGTTCGTGTCAATAATAAGGTGGCTGGGATTGCTGAGGTTCGTGATGAGTCTGACCGTGACGGTCTTCGTATCGCGATTGAGCTCAAAAAAGACGCCAATACGGAGCTTGTTCTCAATTATTTTTTTAAGTACACTGACCTACAAATCAACTACAACTTCAACATGGTGGCGATTGATAATTTTACACCTCGTCAGGTTGGGATTGTTCCAATCCTGTCTAGCTACATCGCCCACCGTCGTGAAGTGATTTTGGCGCGTTCCCGCTTTGACAAGGAAAAGGCTGAGAAACGTCTCCATATCGTCGAAGGTTTGATTCGCGTGATTTCGATTTTGGATGAAGTCATTGCCCTTATCCGTGCTTCTGAGAATAAGGCTGACGCCAAGGAAAACCTCAAAATCAGCTATGATTTTACAGAAGAACAGGCTGAGGCTATCGTAACCTTGCAACTGTACCGTTTGACCAATACCGATGTGGTTGTCTTACAGGAAGAAGAAGCAGAACTTCGTGAAAAGATTGCCATGCTTGCGGCGATTATCGGGGATGAACGGACCATGTACAATCTCATGAAGAAAGAGCTTCGTGAGGTTAAGAAGAAATTTGCGACTCCGCGTTTGAGTAGCTTAGAAGACACTGCGAAAGTAATCGAGATTGATACAGCTAGTCTGATCGCCGAGGAAGATACCTACGTCAGCGTAACCAAGGCAGGTTACATCAAGCGTACCAGCCCGCGTTCCTTTGCGGCTTCAACGCTAGAGGAAATTGGCAAACGTGATGACGATCGTTTGATTTTTGTTCAATCTGCCAAGACAACCCAGCATCTCTTGATGTTCACGACTCTTGGAAATGTCATCTACAGACCAATCCATGAATTAGCAGATATTCGCTGGAAGGACATCGGAGAGCATTTGAGCCAAACTATTACCAATTTTGAAACGAATGAAGAAATCCTTTATGTTGAAGTTGTGGATCAGTTTGATGATGCGACAACTTATTTTGCAGCTACTCGTCTTGGTCAAATCAAACGGGTAGAACGAAAAGAATTCACTCCATGGCGGACCTATAAAACTAAGTCTGTCAAGTATGCTAAGCTCAAAGACGAGACAGACCAGATTGTAGCAGTGGCTCCAATTAAATTGGATGATGTTCTCTTGATTAGCCAAAACGGTTATGCCCTTCGTTTCAATATTGAAGAGGTTCCGGTTGTCGGTGCCAAGGCTGCAGGGGTCAAGGCTATGAACTTGAAAGAAGATGATGTTCTCCAGTCTGCCTTTATTTGCAATACCTCATCCTTCTACCTCTTGACCCAACGTGGAAGTTTGAAACGTGTTTCTATTGACGAAATTCCGGCAACCAGCCGTGCCAAACGAGGACTACAAGTCTTGCGTGAGTTGAAAAACAAACCGCACCGTGTCTTCTTGGCTGGTGCAGTTGCAGAACAAGGCTTCGTTGGTGACCTCTTCAGTACAGAAGTGGACGGGAACGATCAAATTCTGCTTGTCCAATCCAATAAAGGAACAATCTATGAAAGTCGATTGCAAGACTTGAACTTGTCAGAACGCACTAGCAATGGAAGCTTCATTTCTGACACGATTTCAGATGAAGAAGTTTTTGACGCTTATCTTAAAGAAGTATTTACTGAAGTTAAATAAGTGAAATGAAGAATCAGTTCTAAGAGCTGGTTCTTTTTATTGAAGAAATTTTCTGAAAATTACAAAATATACTTGCTATTTTAGAAAAATAGTGTAGAATATAAGAAATAGGTTTTTAGAATAAGGAGTGGAATATGACAGTAACGATTGATTGGGAAAACCTTGGTTTCTCCTATATGAAATTACCTTATCGCTATATTGCTCATTTTAAAAATGGACAATGGAATCAAGGAGAACTTACAGAAGATGCAACCTTGCATATTTCAGAGTCTTCTCCAAGTCTTCACTATGGTCAACAAGCCTTTGAAGGTTTGAAAGCTTATCGTACTAAGGATGGCAGTGTTCAACTGTTCCGTCCTGATGAAAATGCCAAACGCCTGCAACGGACATGTGACCGTCTCTTGATGCCACAAGTTCCGACAGAAATGTTTGTAGAAGCTTGTAAAGCAGTTGTCCGTGCCAATGAAGAATACGTACCACCATACGGAACAGGTGGAACCCTCTATCTTCGCCCTCTTTTGATTGGTGTCGGAGATATTATCGGGGTAAAACCAGCAGAGGAGTATATTTTTACTATCTTTGCTATGCCAGTTGGAAATTACTTTAAGGGTGGTTTGGTCCCAACCAACTTCTTGATTCAGGATGAATATGACCGTGCTGCTCCAAATGGTACAGGTGCGGCTAAGGTTGGTGGAAACTATGCTGCCAGTCTCTTGCCAGGGAAATTGGCCAAGTCACGTCATTTCTCAGATGTTATCTACCTAGATCCATCAACACATACAAAGATTGAAGAAGTCGGATCAGCTAACTTCTTTGGAATTACAGCTGATAATGAATTTGTAACACCATTGAGTCCATCTATCTTGCCATCTATTACCAAGTATTCTTTGCTTTATTTGGCAGAACACCGCTTGGGTTTAACTCCTATTGAGGGTGATGTTCCAATTGATAACCTTGACCGTTTTGTAGAGGCAGGTGCCTGTGGTACAGCAGCGGTTATTTCTCCAATTGGAGGCATTCAACACGGTAATGATTTCCATGTATTCTATAGCGAAACAGAAGTAGGTCCTGTGACTCGTAAACTCTATGATGAATTGACAGGTATTCAGTTTGGTGATATTCCAGCGCCAGAAGGTTGGATTGTAAAAGTAGATTAAAAATATATTAAAGGAGATTTTTATGAAATCGAAAAAGTGGATTTTAACAACAGGACTTATCCTAAGCACAACATCTTTTAGCAGCCTGTGGAAAAGCTGATAAAGAAGCAGATGCTCCGACAACATTTTCTTATGTCTATGCAGTGGATCCAGCATCCTTGGACTACAGCATAGCAACGCGTACATCCACAACAGATATTATCGGAAATGTCGTTGATGGTTTGATGGAAAATGATAAATATGGTAATGTTATTCCTTCTTTGGCTGAGGATTGGTCTGTCTCAAAAGATGGATTGACTTATACCTATAAACTTCGTAAAGGAGTGAAATGGTACACATCAGAAGGCGAAGAATACGCAGAAGTAACAGCCCATGACTTTGTGACAGGACTAAAACACGTTGCTGATGGTAAGTCAGACGGTGTCTCTCTCATCCAAAATTCAATCAAAGGCTTGGACGCCTATATGACTGGTGAAACCAATGATTTCTCTGCAGTTGGTGTTAAAGCTTTGGATGACTACACAGTTGAGTATACATTGAATGCGCCAGAAAGTTTCTGGAATTCAAAAGTTACAACAGCGACGATGTTGCCTGTAAATGAAGAGTTTTTAAAGGCATCTGGAAAGAATTACGGAGAGGTTAGCCCAGCAGGGATTCTCTACAATGGACCTTATTTCTTAAAAACATTGACTTCTAAATCGTTGATTGAATATGAAAAAAATCCAAATTACTGGGATAAAGAAAATGTTAAAATTGAGAAGATTAAATTGACCTACTACGATGGTTCAGATCAGGAGTCTTTGATCCGTAGCTTCTCCTCTGGTGCTTATACGACAGCCCGTCTCTTCCCAAGCAGCTCAAACTTTGCTTCGACTTTGAAAGAATACGGAGATAAAATCACTTATAGCCCACAGGACTCAAGTAGTTATTACTTTACTTTTAACGTAAATCGTCAGTCATACAATAAAACTGCGAAAACAAGCGAAGAGCAAAAGACTTCTACAAAAGAAGCTATGCTTAATAAGGACTTCCGTCAGGCTATCAACTTTGCCTTCAACCGTCATTCGTATGCTGCCCAGCTAAACGGTGAAGATGGTGCGGACAAGATTATTCGTAACAGCCTCGTTCCTGACAACTTTGTACAAGCAGGGGGTAAGAACTTTGGTCAAATCGCTCAAGCAGAGTTGGTGAACTACGGTGACCAATGGAAAGGTGTTGAGCTAGTTGACGGTAAGGACTCTATTTACAACCCTGACAAGGCTAAAGCTACGTTCGAAAAAGCTAAGAAAGACTTGGAATCTAAAGGGGTCACTTTCCCAATTCACTTGGATGTCCCAGTTGAACAAACAGATACCATCGCCGTTCAACAAAGCAACTCTTTCAAACAGTCAATCGAATCAACTCTTGGTGCTGAAAATGTTGTTATCGACGTTCTTCAAATGACAGATAATGAAAAGGAAACAATCACTTCACAAGCGCGTGTTCCTTCTCAAAAAGACTATGATTTGAACAGTACAGGATGGGCTCCAAGCTATCAAGATCCAGCGTCTTACTTGAATATTATGGATCCAAAATCTGGTTCTGCCATGAAACACCTTGGTATTACGAAAGGAAAAGATAAGGATGTTGTCGCTAAACTTGGTTTGGATCAATATAAGAAATTGTTAGAAGATGCTGTTTCTGAGACCACTGACTTAGAGCAGAGATATGAAAAATATGCCAAAGCTCAAGCTTGGTTGACAGATAGTTCATTATTGATGCCAACAGCCTCATCTGGTGGTTCTCCAGTTGTAAGTAACGTAGTACCATTCTCAAAACCATACTCACAAGTTGGTATTAAGGGGGATCCATATATCTTTAAAGGAATGAGATTGCAAAAAGATATTGTCACAACAAAAGAATATGACGAAGCTCTTAAAAAATGGCAAAAAGAAAAATTGGAATCCAATAGTAAATACCAAAAAGAACTAGAAAAGCATATTAAATAAGGAATGGTATTGCTCTTGATAGAATTTTAAAAATACTGTCATTTTGGATATAAAGGAGTTTGATATGGAGTGGATTAAGCTAATAGGAATAGCAATCATTGTTGTGGGTTTTATTTTAAAGTTTGATACAATTGCAACAGTAGTCTTAGCTGGTTTGGTTACAGCTTTAGTTTCAGGTGTTTCTCTCGTTGAATTTTTGGAGATTTTGGGAAAAGAATTTAGCAATCAGCGAGTGCTCACGATTTTTATGGTTACCTTGCCTCTTGTGGGGTTGTCAGAAACCTTTGGACTCAAGCAACGATCAATTGATTTGATTCGAAAGATTAAAGGTCTGACAGTTGGAAACTTCTATACAGTTTATTTCTTTATTCGAGAGTTAGCTGGTTTCTTTTCAATTCGTCTAGGAGGACACCCTCAGTTTGTCAGACCTTTGGTTCAACCTATGGGAGAAGCAGCAGCAGAGTCTCAATTAGGTAGAAAGTTAACAGAGGTTGAAGATGAGACAATAAAAGCGCGTGCAGCTGCGAATGAAAATTTTGGAAATTTCTTTGCTCAAAATACGTTTGTAGGTGCTGGGGGAGTCCTCTTGATAGGGGGAACATTAGATCAGTTAGGCTATGAAAGCAATTATGCAGGGATTGCTTCTGCATCTATTATTGTTGCTGTTATAACACTTATTGTAGTGGGGATTTACAATTATTTATTTGATAAAAAATTGACATCAGAAAAGACTAGGGGAGGAGAACAAAAATGACAGAGTTGGCAAAGCAACTATTAGAGTTGACCTATATTGTGATTGGTTGTCAATTTCTCCATACAGCCTATTGTAGTTATAAAGATAAAACAAACCCAGTCCGATTTGGAACATCTGCATTTTGGACTCTATTGGCTATTACGTTTATAGGTGGTTCCTATATGCCAAATATGAGTATTGGTATTATTGTAATCCTATTATCGCTGTTAACATTGTTTAAGCAAGTCCGTATCGGAACCTTGCCATCCTTAGATGAAATGAAAGCCAATATTGAATCTAACAGATTGAAAAATAAAATTTTTATTCCAGTTATGCTGATGGCAATACTTGCGTTGGTCTTAGCGCAAATGATTCCAGAATTTAGCAAGATTTCGATTAGCCTTGCCGCCTTGTTTGCTACAATTTCTGTTCTTGTGATTACCAATAGTCACCCTAAGAGTCTGTTATCAGAAAATAATCGAATGACTCAGCAAGTTTCAACAAGTGGGATTGTTCCTCAATTATTAGGGGCTTTGGGGGCTATTTTTACTGTAGCAGGTGTTGGAGTTCCCTTTGTATTTGCTCTAGGAGCTAATCCAATTGTGGCTGGTGCTCTTGCCATGACAGCAGGTTATTGTGGGACCTTATTGACCCCAATGGCTGCTAATTTTAACGCTCTACCAGCAGCATTGATGGATATGAAAGATCAGAATGGCGTTATAAAGGCTCAAGCAGGTGTTGCTCTAGTAATGATTGTTATTCACATATTCTTAATGTACTTTCTCGCATTTTAGTAAAGGAAAATAAAATGAAAATATTGGTTACAGGTTTTAATCCTTTTGGAGGTGAAAAGATTAATCCAGCTTTGGAGGCTGTAAAATTATTACCATCTGAGATTAATGGGGCCGAAGTTCGCTGGGTAGAAATTCCAACGGTTTTTTATAAGTCGTCAGAAGTTTTAGAGGCAGAAATATTACGATATCAACCAGATGCTGTACTTTGTATTGGACAAGCAGGCGGCAGGACCGGCTTAACACCTGAACGAGTGGCTATTAATCAAGATGATGCTCGCATACCTGATAACGAAGGCAATCAACCAATTGATACACCGATTCGTATTGATGGAGCATCGGCCTATTTTAGTAGTTTACCTATCAAAGCGATGGTACAAGCTATTAAAAAACAGGGACTTCCAGCAGTTGTGTCCAATAGTGCAGGAACCTTTGTTTGCAATCATTTGATGTACCAAGCTCTTTATTTAGTGGATAAAAAATTCCCTAATATGAGAGCAGGTTTCATGCATATTCCATATATGATGGAACAAGTAGTAAATAAGCCGAATACTGCAGGAATGAGTCTATGCGATATTGTAAGAGGCATAGAGGTAGCTATTGAAGCTATTGTAGACTACAAAGATAAGGATTTGCAGTTAGTAGGTGGTGAGATTCACTGATAACCTAAAAAGGATAGTCAATTATGCTTGTTTACTAACTATTAGCTATGCTAAATCGATTGAGGTTGTTTACATAAAACTCTATATCAGACAAGCCTGATATAGAGTTTTTTCTTGCTAGTTTTAGGATTTTCTTGTACAATAGAAAAAGTGAAGAGAGGTATGAAATGAGTAAGAAAGATAAAAAAATCGAAATTCAAGTAGCAGATGCCAAAGTTAATGTAGGAAAAGACAGTTTTGAAGGCTATACCTTGATCATTGGTAAAAAAGTTATCGGAGAAATTGCCGAATTAGAGGGACAATTTGCCATCATAAAGAATGGGAATGTCGATAGTTTTTATAAAAAATTGGAAAAAGCTGTGGAAATTTTGATTGAAAATTATAATTTAGCAAAATAAGTCTTGTTTTTTTGAAATTTTCATGATATAATAGTCCATGTTGATTGTAGGAGAGATAGCGAAGAGGCTAAACGCGGCGGACTGTAAATCCGCTCCTTCGGGTTCGGGGGTTCGAATCCCTCTCTCTCCATTTCATCAATGGGGTATAGCCAAGCGGTAAGGCAAGGGACTTTGACTCCCTCATGCGTTGGTTCGAATCCAGCTACCCCAGTTCTTAGGTAATAATCAAGATAAAAAGCAAAATATCTTAGGGTATTTTATTTTTATAATTGAAAGACGTGAACGATATGAACATGTCCTTGCGAGTGCTTAGGAAAAAAATTATAAGTATGTCAAGTTTAAGAAAAAACTTGATTGTTGGAGGATTTTTTAGATGAACGAATTTGAAGATTTGCTAAATAGCGTTAGCCAAGTTGAGACTGGTGATGTTGTTAGTGCTGAAGTATTGACAGTTGATGCGACTCAAGCTAACGTTGCAATCTCTGGAACTGGTGTTGAAGGTGTCTTGACTCTTCGCGAATTGACAAACGATCGCGATGCAGATATCAATGACTTTGTTAAAGTAGGAGAAGTATTGGATGTTCTTGTACTTCGTCAAGTAGTTGGTAAAGATACTGATACAGTTACATACCTTGTATCTAAAAAACGCCTTGAAGCTCGCAAAGCATGGGACAAACTTGTTGGTCGCGAAGAAGAAGTTGTTACTGTTAAAGGAACTCGTGCCGTTAAAGGTGGACTTTCAGTAGAATTTGAAGGTGTTCGTGGATTTATCCCAGCTTCAATGTTGGATACTCGTTTCGTACGTAACACTGAGCGTTTTGTAGGTCAAGAATTTGACGCTAAAATCAAAGAAGTTGATGCTAAAATCAAAGAAGTTGATGCTAAAGAAAACCGCTTCATCCTTTCACGTCGTGAAGTTGTTGAAGCAGCTACAGCAGCAGCTCGCGCTGAAGTATTTGGTAAATTTGCTGTTGGTGATGTTGTAACTGGTAAAGTTGCTCGTATCACAAGTTTCGGTGCTTTCATCGACCTTGGTGGTGTTGACGGATTGGTTCACTTGACTGAATTGTCACATGAACGTAACGTTTCACCAAAATCAGTTGTAACTGTTGGTGAAGAAATTGAAGTGAAAATCCTTGATCTTAACGAAGAAGAAGGACGTGTATCACTTTCACTTAAAGCAACAGTACCAGGACCATGGGATGGTGTTGAGCAAAAATTGGCTAAAGGTGATGTAGTAGAAGGAACAGTTAAACGTTTGACTGACTTCGGTGCATTTGTTGAAGTATTGCCAGGTATCGATGGACTTGTTCACGTATCACAAATTTCACACAAACGTATTGAAAATCCAAAAGAAGCTCTTAAAGTTGGTCAAGAAGTTCAAGTTAAAGTTCTTGAAGTTAACGCAGATGCAGAGCGTGTATCACTTTCTATTAAAGCTCTTGAAGAACGTCCAGCTCAAGAAGAAGGACAAAAAGAAGAAAAACGTGCTGCTCGTCCACGTCGTCCAAGACGTCAAGAGAAGCGTGATTTCGAACTTCCAGAAACACAAACAGGATTTTCAATGGCTGATTTGTTTGGTGATATCGAACTTTAATCAAATTGAAAATTCACAAAATCCTTTGTTTACTAAACAAGGGATTTTTTCTTTTGTCTCTGCTCCTTTTTTGATATAATAGTTCTATGTTAAAATCAGAAAAACAATCACGTTATCAAATGTTAAATGAAGAATTGTCCTTCCTATTGGAAGGCGAAACCAATGTTTTGGCTAATCTTTCCAACGCCAGTGCTCTCATAAAATCACGTTTTCCTAATACCGTATTTGCAGGCTTTTATCTGTTCGATGGAAAGGAATTGGTTTTAGGTCCCTTCCAAGGAGGTGTTTCCTGCATCCGTATTGCACTAGGTAAGGGTGTTTGTGGTGAGGCAGCTCACTTTCAGGAAACAGTCCTGGTTGGTGATGTAAGGACCTATCCCAACTATATTTCTTGTGATAGTCTAGCTAAAAGTGAAATTGTGGTGCCGATGATGAAGAATGGCCAACTACTTGGAGTTCTGGATCTGGATTCTTCAGAGATTGAGGATTACGATGCAATGGATCGAGATTATTTGGAACAATTTGTCGCTATTTTGCTTGAAAAGACAGCATGGGACTTTACAATGTTTGGGGAAAAATCTTAATGTATCAAGCACTTTATCGAAAATATAGAAGTCAAAACTTCTCCCAGTTGGTTGGTCAAGAAGTTGTGGCTAAGACTCTTAAACAAGCAGTAGAACAAGAGAAAATAAGTCATGCCTATCTTTTTTCTGGTCCACGTGGAACGGGAAAAACCAGTGTAGCTAAGATTTTTGCCAAAGCTATGAACTGTCCCAATCAAGTGGGTGGTGAACCTTGTAATAACTGCTATATTTGTCAGGCAGTGACGGACGGTAGTTTAGAAGATGTCATTGAAATGGATGCAGCCTCTAATAATGGGGTGGATGAAATTCGCGAAATTCGTGATAAATCTACCTATGCGCCTAGCCTTGCTCGTTATAAGGTTTACATCATAGATGAGGTTCACATGCTGTCTACAGGGGCTTTTAATGCCCTTCTAAAGACGTTGGAAGAGCCAACACAGAATGTGGTCTTTATTTTGGCTACTACTGAATTGCACAAGATTCCTGCGACTATTCTATCCCGTGTCCAACGTTTTGAATTTAAATCGATTAAAACACAGGATATTAAGGAACATATCCGCTATATCTTAGAAAAAGAAAATATCAGTTCTGAGCCAGAGGCTGTGGAAATCATTGCCAGACGGGCTGAAGGTGGAATGCGAGACGCCTTGTCTATTTTGGATCAAGCCCTGAGTTTGACACAGGGAAATGAGCTGACGACTGCCATCTCTGAAGAAATTACTGGCACTATTAGCCTATCAGCCTTAGATGATTATGTGGCTGCCTTGTCCCAGCAGGATGTTCCCAAAGCATTAGCTTGCTTAAATCTTCTCTTTGACAATGGTAAGAGCATGACTCGTTTTGTGACCGATCTTTTGCACTATTTAAGAGACTTGTTAATTGTTCAAACAGGGGGAGAAAATACTCATCATAGTCCAGTCTTTGTAGAAAATTTGGCACTTCCTCAAGAAAATCTGTTTGAAATGATTCGCTTAGCGACAGTGAGTTTAGCAGATATTAAGTCTAGTTTGCAGCCCAAGATTTATGCTGAAATGATGACCATCCGTTTGGCGGAAATCAAGCCCGAACCAGCTCTTTCTGGTGCAGTTGAAAGTGAAATTTCTGCACTGAGACAGGAAATTGCACGTCTCAAACAAGAGCTTTCTAATGTAGGTGCGGTTCCTAAACAAGTTGCACCGGCTCCTAGTCGACCAGCTACGGGCAAAACAGTCTATCGTGTTGATCGCAATAAAGTGCAATCTATCTTACAAGAGGCTGTCGAAAATCCTGATTTGGCACGTCAAAACCTGATTCGTTTGCAGAATGCCTGGGGAGAGGTAATTGAAAGTCTAGGAGGCCCTGATAAGGCTTTGCTAGTTGGTTCTCAACCGGTTGCGGCCAATGAACACCATGCTATTCTTGCTTTTGAGTCTAACTTCAATGCTGGTCAAACCATGAAACGAGATAATCTTAACACCATGTTTGGTAACATCCTCAGTCAGGCAGCAGGTTTTTCACCTGAGATTTTAGCCATTTCCATGGAGGAATGGAAAGAAGTTCGCGCAGCCTTTTCAGCTAAAGCCAAATCTTCTCAAACTGAAAAAGAAGCAGAAGAAAGTCTGATTCCAGAAGGATTTGAATTTTTGGCTGATAAAGTGAAGGTAGAGGAAGACTAAAGAAAGATTTCATGATACAATAAGTTTATGAATAGACAACAATTTATTATAATCGCGCTGTTTACAGCTGCTGAGACCTATTTTTTCAATGAAGCTTGGATGACTGGTCGCTATATTATGGCAGCCTTTTGGGCAATTTTACTCTTCAGAAATTTCCGAGTCAGTTATGTGATGGGCAAAATCGTTGATGTCATCGATCAGCATTTTAATAGGAAAGACTAGCCCTCAGCTTCCAGACAAAATCAAAGCCTTTTAGGCTTTTTTTTGTTATACTATAAAAGTATATTTATAGACCTTTTATACTCTTCGAAAATCTCTTCAAACCACGTCAGCTTTATCTGCAACCTCAAAGCGGTGCTTTGAGCAACCTGCGGCTAGCCTCCTAGTTTGCTCTTTGATTTTCATTGAGTATTACCGTACTTTCTAGGGAAATCAAGTATGTTTCTAGTAAGTACTGTAAAGGCCTTGAAAAAGAAAGGAACTATCATGTCAGTATTAGAAATCAAAGATCTTCACGTTGAGATTGAAGGAAAAGAAATTTTAAAAGGGGTGAACCTGACCCTGAAAACAGGAGAAATTGCCGCTATCATGGGACCAAATGGTACAGGTAAATCGACTCTTTCTGCCGCTATCATGGGAAATCCAAACTATGAAGTAACTAAAGGTGAAGTTTTGTTTGATGGCGTAAACATCCTTGAGTTGGAAGTGGATGAGCGTGCGCGTATGGGACTTTTCCTTGCTATGCAATACCCATCAGAAATTCCTGGTATTACTAACGCTGAGTTTCTTCGTGCCGCTATGAATGCTGGTAAAGAAGATGATGAGAAGATTTCAGTTCGTGAGTTTATTACTAAGCTAGATGAAAAAATGGAATTGCTCAACATGAAAGAAGAAATGGCAGAGCGTTACCTCAACGAAGGTTTCTCTGGTGGTGAGAAAAAACGTAATGAAATTCTTCAACTCTTGATGTTGGAACCAACTTTTGCTCTTTTGGATGAGATTGACTCAGGTCTTGATATTGATGCCCTTAAAGTTGTTTCTAAAGGTGTGAATGCTATGCGTGGTGAAGGCTTTGGTGCTATGATCATCACTCACTACCAACGTCTTTTGAACTACATCACACCTGATGTGGTACACGTGATGATGGAAGGGCGTGTTGTCCTTTCAGGTGGTCCAGAATTGGCTGCACGTTTGGAACGTGAAGGATACGCAAAACTAGCTGAAGAACTTGGCTACGACTACAAGGAAGAATTGTAATTCCCTCGTATCTTTTAGGAGAAGTAAATGACTAAAGAAAATATTAAACTTTTTTCAGAAATGCACGCTGAACCAAGCTGGTTGGCTGACCTCCGTCAAAAAGCTTTTGATAAGATTGAGAGTTTAGAATTACCAGTTATTGAGCGTGTCAAATTCCACCGTTGGAATCTGGGGGATGGGACGATTACAGAAAGCGAGCCATCAGCAAATGTTCCAGATTTCACTGCACTAGATAACCACTTGAAGTTGGTGCAAGTAGGAACGCAAACTGTTTTTGAGCAAATTCCAGTTGAGTTGGCTGAACAGGGTATCATCTTTACAGACTTCCACTCAGCTTTAGAAGAAATTCCAGAGCTTGTTGAGGAATTCTTCATGTCATCTGTCAAGTATGACGATGATAAGTTGGCAGCCTACCATACAGCTTATTTCAATAGTGGTGCTGTTCTCTATATTCCTGATAACGTGGAAATTGCTGAACCAATCGAAGGGATTTTCTATCAAGACAGCGATAGCGATGTGCCGTTTAACAAGCATATTATGATTATCGCTGGTAAAAATTCTAAGATTAGTTATCTGGAGCGTTTAGAGTCACGCGGTGAAGGAAGTGCCAAAGCAACTGCTAATATCACAGTAGAAGTAATTGCACGTTCTGGTGCTCAAGTCAAGTTTGCGGCTATCGACCGTCTAGGTGAAAACGTTACTGCCTATATTAGCCGTCGTGGTAAATTAGGCAACGATGCAAGTATTGACTGGGCAATCGGTGTCATGAACGAAGGAAACGTCGTTGCTGACTTTGATAGTGACTTGCTTGGTAACGGTAGCCATGCTGACCTGAAAGTTGTAGCTCTTTCAAGTGGCCGTCAGGTGCAAGGAATTGACACTCGCGTAACAAACTATGGCTGCAACTCAATCGGAAATATCCTCCAACATGGGGTTATCCTTGAAAAAGCAACTTTGACTTTCAATGGTATCGGCCACATCATTAAGGGTGCTAAGGGAGCAGATGCCCAACAAGAGAGCCGTGTGCTCATGCTTTCAGACCAAGCGCGTTCAGATGCCAATCCAATTCTTTTGATTGATGAAAATGACGTAACTGCAGGACACGCAGCCTCTATTGGTCAGGTAGATCCAGAAGACATGTACTACCTCATGAGCCGAGGCTTGGACAAGGCAACTGCAGAGCGTTTGGTTGTTCGTGGTTTCCTTGGATCTGTTATCGTTGAGATTCCAGTTAAGGAAGTTCGTGATGAAATGATTGCAACTATCGAAGAAAAATTGTCAAAACGCTAAGGGGAAGCCTATGTTAGATGTGGAAGCGATTCGCAAGGATTTTCCAATTTTAGACCAGATTGTTAATGATGAACCTCTGGTCTATCTGGACAATGCTGCGACGACACAAAAACCACTAGCAGTTCTGGAAACAATCAACCGCTACTATGAGCAGGACAATGCCAATGTTCATCGCGGTGTTCATACTTTGGCAGAACGGGCGACAGCTTCTTATGAGGCGGCTCGTGAAACTATTGCTAAGTTTATCAATGCAGGCTCTACAAAGGAAGTTCTCTTTACCAGAGGAACGACAACCAGTCTTAATTGGGTAGCGCGTTATGCTGAGGAAGTCTTGACTGAGGGAGACCAGGTCTTGATTTCCGTCATGGAACACCATTCCAATATCATTCCATGGCAGGAAGCCTGCCGTAAGACTGGGGCAGAGCTTGTCTATGTCTATCTTAAGGACGGTGCCTTGGATATGGAGGATTTGCGAGTTAAATTGACTGATAAGGTTAAGTTTGTCTCCCTTGCTCATGCTTCAAATGTTCTTGGTGTCGTCAATCCAATTAAGGAAATTACTCAAATGGCCCACCAAGTTGGTGCCATCATGGTGGTGGATGGTGCTCAATCTACGCCTCATATGCAGATCGATGTCCAGGACTTGGATGTGGACTTCTTTGCCTTTTCAGGTCACAAGATGGCTGGTCCGACTGGTATCGGTGTTCTGTACGGAAAAGAGAAGTATTTAGAACAAATGTCACCCCTTGAATTTGGCGGCGAGATGATTGATTTTGTCTACGAGCAATCTGCTAGTTGGAAGGAATTACCTTGGAAATTCGAGGCTGGAACGCCAAATATGGCAGGAGCCATTGGACTTGCAGCAGCAGTGGATTACCTAGAAAACATTGGTATGGATGAGATTGAAGCTCATGAACAGGAATTGATTGCATACGTCTATCCAAAACTGCAGGCGATTGAAGGACTGACCATTTATGGTTCACAGGACTTGGCTCAACGTTCGGGTGTTATTGCCTTTAACCTAGGTGATCTCCATCCGCACGACCTAGCGACTGCTTTGGATTATGAGGGAGTAGCCGTTCGTGCGGGCCATCATTGTGCGCAACCCTTGCTTCAGTATTTAGAAGTCCCAGCAACAGCTCGTGCAAGTTTTTATATCTACAATACCAAGGCAGATTGCGACAAGCTAGTCGATGCCTTACAAAAGACAAAGGAGTTTTTCAATGGCACTTTCTAAACTAGATAGCCTCTATATGGCAGTGGTAGCGGATCATTCGAAAAATCCACATCACCAAGGGAAGTTAGAAGACGTTGAACAAATCAGTCTCAACAATCCGACCTGTGGGGATGTTATCAACCTCTCTGTCAAGTTTGACTCAGAGGACTGTTTGGAAGATATTGCTTTTCTAAACTCAGGTTGTACCATCTCAACTGCCTCTGCTAGTATGATGACAGATGCCGTTTTAGGAAAAACCAAACAAGAAATTTTAGAACTTGCGACTATTTTTTCTGAAATGGTTCAAGGGCAAAAAGATGAACGCCAAGACCAACTAGGCGATGCAGCTTTCTTGTCAGGTGTTGCCAAATTCCCGCAACGAATTAAGTGTGCAACCCTAGCTTGGAATGCCCTTAAGAAAACAATTGAAAATCAAGAAAACAAATAAGACAAGTTTCTTTTGTCTTATGAATCAGTAGAAATGAAGAATGAAAGAAAGGATATTATGGCTGAAGAAAGAGTAGAACCAAAACCAATTGATCTTGGTGAATATAAATTTGGTTTCCATGATGATGTAGAGCCTGTCCTATCGACAGGAAAAGGATTGAATGAGGATGTCATTCGTGAACTATCAGCTGCCAAGGGAGAACCTGAGTGGATGTTAGAATTCCGTTTGAAGTCTTATGAAACCTTCAAAAAAATGCCCATGCAAACTTGGGGAGCAGACTTATCAGAGATTGATTTTGATGACTTAATCTACTACCAAAAACCATCTGATAAACCAGCTCGTTCCTGGGATGAGGTTCCTGAAAAAATTAAAGAAACCTTTGAACGTATTGGGATTCCAGAAGCTGAACGTGCTTATCTTGCTGGAGCTTCTGCCCAGTATGAGTCCGAAGTAGTTTACCATAACATGAAGGAAGAATTTGAGAAGTTAGGTATTATCTTTACAGATACGGATTCTGCTCTCAAGGAATACCCAGATTTGTTTAAACAATACTTTGCTAAGTTGGTACCACCAACAGATAATAAGTTGGCTGCCCTCAATTCGGCAGTATGGTCAGGTGGAACCTTTATCTATGTACCAAAAGGGGTCAAAGTGGATATTCCACTTCAAACTTACTTCCGTATCAACAACGAAAATACAGGTCAGTTTGAACGTACCTTGATTATCGTTGATGAGGGAGCAAGTGTCCACTACGTTGAAGGGTGTACAGCGCCAACATATTCAAGTAACAGCTTGCATGCTGCCATTGTAGAAATCTTTTCCTTAAAAGGAGCTTATATGCGTTATACAACCATTCAAAACTGGTCTGACAACGTCTATAACTTGGTAACGAAACGTGCCAGAGCCTTGAAAGATGCGACTGTTGAGTGGATTGATGGAAACTTGGGTGCCAAAACAACCATGAAATACCCATCTGTTTGCCTAGATGGAGAAGGGGCGCGTGGTACTATGCTTTCTATTGCCTTTGCTAATGCAGGACAACACCAGGACACTGGTGCCAAGATGATTCACAATGCTCCACATACTAGTTCGTCTATCGTGTCTAAATCCATCGCTAAAGGCGGAGGAAAGGTTGACTACCGTGGTCAAGTAACCTTTAACAAGAACTCTAAGAAATCTGTTTCTCACATTGAATGTGATACCATTATCATGGATGACTTGTCGGCATCAGATACTATTCCATTTAATGAAATCCACAACTCGCAAGTTGCTTTGGAACACGAAGCTAAGGTTTCTAAGATTTCAGAAGAACAATTGTATTACCTCATGAGTCGTGGATTGTCAGAATCAGAAGCGACAGAAATGATTGTTATGGGATTTGTGGAGCCCTTCACAAAAGAGCTTCCAATGGAGTATGCTGTTGAGCTGAACCGCTTGATTAGCTATGAGATGGAAGGGTCAGTTGGGTAAAATTTGATTTTAGATATACTCAAAATCAAGGACTTTGATACTATTCGAAAATCAAAGTGTAAACCACGTCAGCTTTATCTACAACCTCAAAGCGGTGCTTTGAGCAACCTACGGCTAGCTTCCTAGTTTACTCTTTGATTTTCATTGAGCATTAGATCTACTCAAAATCAAGAACTTTGAAGATGAATTTGTAATAAAAAAAATCGCGGTTTAAATCGCGATTTTTTTATAATTTCTCGTTAACAAAGCGGACAAACTGATTCCACCAAACTTTTAAGAAGAAGGCTTTTTCAATTTTCTTGTCTGCAACCATTTCGAAACTAGGGCGCTCTGTGGTGATGTAACCTTGACCGATCAAGTCCTTGTCTTCGTAAGTTAAATGGCCAACCACTGTTCCAGCTTCAAGTGGTGCTGGGATTGCTTTGGAATCAGGTGTGAATTGAACAGATTGGGAAGATTGATTCCCAACACGTTCAATTAGATAGATATCCTCTGGGGCCACTGCAGTGACCGTATCTTCTTTTCCATCTTGTACAGGGGTTTTGCTATCTTGATAGGCATCGCCTTGCTGAACGATTTTGCGAAGTGTAAATGTTGAAGAAATATAATCCATTAGTGAAGATGTAGCTGTAAACCGAGCGTAAGGATTATTGTCTTGATGGTCTGCATTTAAAACAACTGTGATGACTCTCATGCCTTTTTCGACAGTAGTACCAACAAAAGACTCTCCAGCCTTATCTGTTGTTCCTGTTTTCAGTCCATCAAAACCACCACGGTAAGCAGGCATACCTTCTAACATGTAGTTGGTTGAAGTGATTGTTATCCCATCAAAAGTAGAAGAAGGTTTTTTGGTGATTTCCAAAACTTGTGGGTATTTTTTGATGAGGTTGCGGGCAACGATAGCGACATCATAAGCACTGAGCTTGTTTTCATCATCTTTTTTTGAGCCCGGGTAAATATTATCTCCTAGAGTCTCGTTGTTCAGACCAGTTGTATTGACAACAGTGGCATCTTTGATTCCCCATTCCAAGAGTTTTGCTCGCATCATATCAACGAAGTTTTTTTCAGAGCCAGCAATTTTCTCAGCTAGGGCAATAGCGGCGCTGTTGGCACTAGATACCAGAGTTGCTTCAAGCAACTCTTCGACAGTATAATTACGGGCCTCCATAGGAACATTACTGGCTTCAGAATTTGTCGTCAATTGATAAGGATAATCAGAAATATCTACTGGGGTGGATAGTGTGATACTTCCATTTTCCAGAGCTTCATAGACTAGATAAACAGTAATCAATTTTGTTATGGAAGCAATTTCGACAGGTTGCGTTGCATCCTTCTCATAGAGAATTTTACCAGTATTTGCCTCAACAGCAATGGCATGTTTTGCAGCAATATTAAAATCTTGAGCAGCAACAGTAGAAGCACCTCCTAAAAGGGAGACAGTTAATAAAGTTAAAAATATTTTTTTCATAGTAGTCTTATTCTATCATAAAGAAAAAAAATATTCTTGCTTTAATAATTCATCCGTTAAGCTTTTTGAAAATATGGTAAAATAGAGTGAGGGAGGTAACTCATGTTTCGTAGAAATAAATTATTTTTTTGGACCACAGAAATTTTACTCTTAACAATCATCTTTTACCTATG
This sequence comes from Streptococcus sp. 10824, assembly GCF_013276595.1. Lineage (NCBI taxonomy): Bacteria > Bacillati > Bacillota > Bacilli > Lactobacillales > Streptococcaceae > Streptococcus > Streptococcus sp. 10824. The sequence continues at coordinate 8,477 of NZ_VMLH01000021.1, read as the reverse complement.
GAGACAGATGGGGTCTTTGATTAACCCTTTTGTTAGCGTGCTTAATACAATTATGATTCCATTTTTATTAGGGGGCTTTCTTTATTATTTGACAAACCCTATTGTTACTTTCTTAAATAAAGTCTGTAAACTCAATCGTTTGCTTGGTATTTTAATTACCTTGTGTGCTTTGGTCTGGGGAATGGTCATAGGTGTTGTCTATCTCTTACCTATTTTGATTAATCAGTTATCTAGTTTGATTATATCTAGTCAAACTATTTATAGTCGAGTACAAGACTTAATCATAGACTTATCTAATTATCCTGCGCTCCAGAATTTGGATGTAGAAGCTACAATTCAGCAGTTAAACTTATCCTATGTTGATATTCTTCAAAATATCCTAAATAGCGTATCAAATAGTGTGGGGAGCGTCTTGTCAGCTCTTATCAGTACTGTTTTGATTTTGATTATGACTCCGGTTTTTTTGGTTTATTTCTTATTAGATGGACATAAATTCTTGCCCATGCTTGAAAGAACGATTCTAAAGAGGGATCGCTTGCATATTGCAGGCTTATTAAAGAATTTAAATGCGACGATTGCTCGCTATATTAGTGGAGTTTCGATTGACGCAATCATTATAGGTTGTTTGGCTTATATTGGCTATAGTATTATTGGTTTAAAATATGCTTTAGTTTTTGCTATTTTTTCTGGTGTAGCCAATTTAATTCCTTATGTGGGCCCAAGTATTGGTTTGATTCCTATGATTATTGCAAATATATTCACTGATCCCCATAGAATGCTGATTGCAGTGATTTATATGCTTGTTGTTCAGCAGGTAGATGGTAATATCTTATATCCTCGAATCGTAGGAAGTGTTATGAAGGTTCATCCAATCACGATTTTGGTTTTACTTTTGTTATCAAGCAATATCTATGGTGTAGTTGGAATGATTGTCGCAGTGCCAACCTATTCTATCTTGAAAGAAATTTCTAAGTTCTTATCCCGTTTGTATGAAAATCATAAAATAATGAAGAACGAGAAAGAGAATTAGCTAAGTAAAAGTCAGGAGATCCCTGATTTTTCTTTACTGGAAGTGGCCTTTAGATTAGAAGATTGAAAATAAGTTAAAGTCCTAAACTAATTTTCACAGCTAAAAATAGTAGAAGTTAATCTGATAAAAATCGAAAAAACCAGTGGAATTCCGTGTCAGGATAAGTTCCACTGGTTTTCATAGTCTATTAAAGTTTGAATGGAACCTATTTATTTTAGTTTAATAAGTGAAAATTATTCCGAATAATATAAGGATTTATTTTATAGTTTTTAAACTCAAATGAATTGAAACAAAGAGAGTAGGAAAATTCTCATCTGAAAGTATTTTAGAATAATTTTCTTAGTGAATTTCTTCAAAACAGATAGCTTTATCTTAGGTATGTGTTAATTGGATTTCGTAAACTCTATTCACAATCGTAAAGTTATGCACTGAGAAAGTTGTAGTTAGTTTCCCAGTTTGCTAAATTTCTAGAATAGTATCTTTTTTAGGTATGTGATTTCCTTTTTGCATTTTTGTGTTAGATAAGGTATAATAGTTTTATTGTCTTTTGGGGTCGTTACGGATTCGACAGGCATTATGAGGCATATTTTGCGACTCGTGTGGCGACGTAAACGCTCAGTTAAATATAACTGCAAAAAATAACACTTCTTACGCTCTAGCTGCCTAAAAACCAGCAGGCGTGACCCGATTTGGATTGCTCGTGTTCAATGACAGGTCTTATTATTAGCGAGATACGATCAAGTCTTGTCTAGCGGCTTGATAAGAGATTGATAGACTCGCAGTTTCTAGGCTTGAGTTATGTGTCGAGGGACTGTTAAAATAATACATAACCTATGGTTGTAGACAAATATGTTGGCAGGTGTTTGGACGTGGGTTCGACTCCCACCGGCTCCATTATTTCTTTGCATTCTTTTGCGTTCCTTGGTAAAACGTTGTTAAATCAACGTTTTTTATTTTTGTCTTTGGTATTCCTTGGTATTCTTTTGCGAAAAAAGGAGTCACAAACAGAGCCTAAAACAGACCCTATTTTTAAAAAAGGGATACAAAAAAGGATACAACATTTGTTGCATCCTAGAAATAATTTTTCTTTTCTACGGAAGACATGGGATTCGAACCCACGCACGCTGTTACACGCCTACCGCGTTTCCAACACGGCCTCTTAAGCCTCTTGAGTAATCTTCCAATACTTACTCAAATAGTCTACCATAAAGATACTTATCTTGCAATAAAAATTCTAGAAATAAGAAAAAATGATAGAATTTGAAAGAAAATGATAAAAAATGCTTGACTTTGAAATAAAGTATGATAGAATGAATAGTGTAAACGATAACAGGAGGTGATTCGGTGTTAAAAACAGAACGTAAACAACTGATTTTAGAGGAGTTAAATCAACATCATGTAGTTTCTCTAGAAAAATTAGTTAGTTTGCTAGAGACCTCAGAATCAACGGTTCGAAGAGACTTGGATGAGTTGGAAGCAGAAAACAAGCTTCGTCGTGTGCATGGTGGAGCAGAATTACCCCACTCCTTGCAGGAAGAAGAAACCATTCAAGAAAAATCTGTCAAAAACCTTCAAGAGAAGAAGTTACTTGCTCAGAAGGCAGCTTCTCTCATCAAGGAACAAGATGTCATCTTTATCGATGCTGGAACAACGACAGCCTTTTTGATTCATGAATTGGTTAATAAAAATGTCACAGTCGTGACTAATTCGATTCACCATGCCGCTCAGTTGGTTGAAAAGCAGATTCCAACTGTCATGGTTGGAGGAAGTGTCAAGATGGCAACAGATGCTAGCATCGGGGGTGTTGCTCTTAACCAGATTAACCAATTGCACTTTGACCGTGCCTTTATCGGGATGAATGGTGTGGACGATGGTTATTATACGACTCCTGATATGGAAGAGGGAGCTGTGAAACGTGCTATTTTGGAGAATGCCAAACAGACCTATGTCTTGGTGGATTCGTCTAAAATTGGACAAACTTGCTTTGCCAAGGTAGCACCAATCAAACGAGCTATTGTTATCACAAGTCAAGGGCATGAGCTCTTGCAGGCTATTAAGGAGAAAACGGAGGTAATAGAAGTATGATTTATACAGTCACACTCAATCCATCCATTGATTATATCGTGCGTTTGGACCAAGTCCAAGTCGGTAGTGTCAATCGTATGGACAGTGATGATAAGTTTGCTGGTGGGAAAGGAATCAATGTCAGTCGTGTCTTGAAACGCTTGGATATATCAAATACAGCGACGGGATTTATTGGTGGCTTTACTGGTAAATTTATCACAGATACTTTGGCTGATGAAGCAATCGAGACACGTTTTGTCCAAGTAGCAGAAGATACTCGTATCAATGTTAAAATCAAAGCAGACCAAGAAACAGAAATCAACGGAACGGGTCCAAATGTTGAACCGGCTCAGCTAGAAGAATTGAAAGCTTTTTTGTCTAGTTTGACTTCAGAAGACACGGTTGTATTTGCGGGTTCAAGTGCTAAAAATCTGGGCAATGTCATTTACAAGGATTTGATTGCCTTGACGCGTCAGACGGGTGCGCAAGTGGTTTGTGACTTTGAAGGACAGACCTTGATTGATAGTTTGGACCACCAGCCACTTTTGGTCAAACCAAACAATCATGAACTTGGAGCTATCTTTGGGGTTAAACTTGACAGTTTGGACCAAATTGAGAAATATGCTCGAGAGTTACTGGCTAAGGGTGCTCAAAATGTTATTATCTCTATGGCTGGTGACGGTGCCCTTCTTGTCACATCTGAGGGAGCTTACTTTGCTAAACCAATCAAGGGAACAGTCAAAAATTCAGTCGGAGCTGGTGATTCTATGGTTGCCGGATTCACAGGTGAATTTGTCAAATCAAAAGACGCAGTAGAAGCCTTCAAATGGGGAGTGGCTTGCGGAACGGCAACCACCTTCTCAGATGATTTGGCAACGGCGGAATTTATTAAAGAAACATATGAAAAAGTTGAGGTAGAAAAACGATGAAAATTCAAGACCTATTGAGAAAAGATGTCATGTTGCTGGATTTGCAGGCAACTGAAAAAACAGCTGTCATCGACGAGATGATTAAAAATTTGACAGAGCACGGTTATGTAACAGATTTTGAAACTTTTAAAGAAGGCATTTTGGCGCGTGAAGCTTTGACTTCTACAGGTTTGGGTGACGGAATCGCAATGCCTCACAGCAAAAATGCTGCTGTCAAAGAAGCGACAGTTCTCTTTGCCAAGTCAAACAAGGGTGTTGACTACGAGAGCTTGGATGGACAATCAACTGACCTCTTCTTCATGATTGCAGCTCCAGAAGGTGCCAATGACACCCATTTGGCAGCATTGGCAGAATTGTCTCAATACTTGATGAAAGACGGATTTGCTGACAAACTTCGTCAAGTAACGTCAGCTGACCAAGTCATTGAACTTTTTGACAAAGCTTCCGAAAAAACTGAAGAGCCTGTTCAAGCACCTGCCAATAACTCTGGAGACTTTATCGTAGCTGTTACAGCTTGTACGACAGGTATTGCCCACACTTACATGGCCCAAGAAGCCCTACAAAAAGTTGCTGCTGAAATGGGTGTTGGAATTAAGGTCGAAACCAACGGTGCTAGCGGTGTTGGTAACCAACTAACTGCGGAAGACATTCGTAAGGCTAAAGCTGTTATCATCGCAGCAGACAAGGCAGTTGAAATGGATCGATTTGATGGAAAACCATTGATCAATCGTCCAGTTGCTGACGGTATCCGTAAGACAGAAGAATTGATCAACTTGGCTCTTTCAGGAGATGCTGAAGTCTACCGTGCCGCTAATGGTGCAAAAGCTGCAACAGCCTCTAACGAAAAACAAAGCCTTGGTGGTGCCTTCTACAAACACTTGATGAGTGGTGTCTCTCAAATGTTACCATTCGTTATCGGTGGTGGTATCATGATTGCCCTTGCCTTCTTGATTGATGGTGCTTTGGGTGTGCCAAATGAAAACCTTGGAAATCTTGGTTCTTATCATGAGCTAGCTTCTATGTTCATGAAAATCGGTGGTGCAGCCTTTGGTTTGATGCTTCCAGTTTTTGCAGGTTATGTTGCCTACTCTATCGCTGAAAAACCAGGTTTGGTAGCAGGTTTCGTGGCTGGTGCTATTGCCAAAGAAGGTTTTGCCTTTGGTAAAATCCCTTATGCAGCAGGTGGTGAAGCAACTTCAACTCTTGCAGGTGTCTCATCTGGTTTCCTAGGTGCCCTTGTTGGTGGATTTATCGCAGGTGCTTTGGTTCTTGCTATCAAGAAATATGTCAAAGTTCCTCGTTCACTTGAAGGTGCTAAATCAATTCTTCTTTTGCCACTTCTTGGAACAATCTTGACTGGATTTGTCATGCTAGCTGTGAATATCCCAATGGCAGCAATCAATACTGCTATGAATGACTTCCTAGGCGGTCTTGGAGGAGGTTCAGCTGTCCTTCTTGGTATCGTCCTTGGTGGAATGATGGCTGTTGACATGGGGGGACCAGTCAACAAAGCGGCTTATGTCTTTGGGACAGGTACGCTTGCAGCAACTGTTTCTTCAGGTGGTTCTGTAGCCATGGCAGCAGTTATGGCTGGAGGAATGGTTCCGCCACTTGCCATCTTTGTCGCAACTCTTCTCTTTAAAGACAAATTTACTAAGGAAGAACGCAACTCTGGTTTGACAAACATCATCATGGGCTTGTCATTTATCACTGAGGGAGCGATTCCATTTGGTGCAGCTGACCCAGCTCGTGCGATTCCAAGCTTCATCCTTGGTTCAGCAGTAGCAGGTGGACTCGTTGGTCTTACTGGTATCAAACTCATGGCGCCACACGGAGGAATCTTCGTTATCGCCCTTACTTCAAATGCCCTCCTTTACCTCGTTTCTGTCTTGGTAGGGGCAATCGTAAGTGGTGTGGTTTATGGTTACCTACGCAAACCCCAAGCATAAAAAATAGATATAAAATGAAAAGATTGGACCGTTTGGTGCAGTCTTTTTCTCTTTCCGAAATGCCTGTGAAATATGGTATAATAGAAGAATGGCAAACAAGAATACAAGTACAACAAGACGGAGACCGTCTAAAGCAGAACTCGAGAGAAAAGAAGCGATCCAACGAATGTTGATTTCGTTGGGAATCGCGATTTTATTGATTTTCGCAGCCTTCAAATTAGGGGCTGCAGGTATAACCCTTTACAATTTAATTCGCTTGCTGGTGGGTAGCCTAGCTTATCTAGCAATATTTGGCCTCTTGTTCTATCTCTTCTTTTTCAAGTGGATACGAAAACAGGAAGGACTCTTATCTGGCTTTTTCATCATATTTGCAGGCTTGCTCCTGATTTTTGAGGCCTACTTGGTTTGGAAATATGGTTTGGATAAGTCCGTTCTAAAGGGAACCATGGCTCAGGTTGTGACGGATTTGACTAGTTTTCGAACGACTAGTTTTGCTGGTGGGGGCTTGATTGGTGTCGCTCTTTATATGCCAATCGCCTTTCTCTTTTCAAATATCGGCACTTACTTTATTGGTTCTATCTTGATTTTAGTGGGTTCTCTCCTAGTCAGCCCTTGGTCTGTTTACGATATTGCTGAATTTTTCAGTAGAGGCTTTGCTAAATGGTGGGAAGGGCACGAGCGTCGAAAAGAGGAACGCTTTGTCAAACAAGAAGAAAAAGCTCGCCAAAAGGCTGAGGAAGAGGCTAGATTAGAACAAGAAGAAGCTGAAAAAGCCTTACTCGATTTGCCTCCTATTGATATGGAAACGGGTGAAATTCTGACAGAAGATGTTGTGCTTGACGTTCCTCCTGTTCCAGAAGAAGAGTGGGTGGAACCAGAAATCATCCTGCCTCAAGCTGAACTTGAATTCCCTGAACAGGAAGATGGCTCTGACGATGAAGATGTTCAGGTCGATTTTTCAGCCAAGGAAGCCCTCGAATACAAACTTCCAAGCTTACAACTCTTTGCCCCAGATAAACCCAAAGACCAGTCTAAAGAGAAGAAAATCGTTCGGGAAAATATCAAAATTCTAGAAGAAACCTTTGCTAGCTTTGGTATTAAGGTAACAGTTGAACGGGCCGAAATTGGACCATCGGTGACTAAATATGAAGTTAAGCCAGCAGTGGGTGTACGGGTCAACCGCATTTCCAATCTAGCAGATGACCTCGCTCTAGCCTTGGCTGCTAAGGATGTCCGAATCGAAGCACCTATCCCGGGGAAATCCTTAGTTGGAATCGAAGTACCCAACTCTGAGATTGCGACTGTATCCTTCCGCGAACTATGGGAACAATCTCAAACGAAAGCAGAAAATCTCTTGGAAATTCCTCTAGGAAAGGCGGTTAATGGCACCGCAAGAGCTTTTGACCTTTCCAAAATGCCCCACTTGCTCGTCGCAGGTTCAACAGGTTCAGGGAAGTCAGTAGCTGTTAATGGCATCATTGCTAGCATTCTGATGAAAGCAAGACCCGACCAGGTCAAGTTTATGATGGTGGATCCCAAGATGGTTGAGTTGTCTGTTTACAATGACATTCCTCACCTCTTGATTCCAGTTGTGACCAATCCACGCAAGGCCAGCAAGGCCCTGCAAAAGGTTGTGGATGAGATGGAAAATCGTTATGAACTCTTTGCCAAGGTGGGAGTTCGTAACATTGCAGGCTTTAATGCCAAGGTAGAAGAGTTTAATGCTCAGTCTGAGTACAAGCAGATTCCACTACCACTTATTGTTGTGATTGTGGATGAGTTGGCTGACCTTATGATGGTAGCAAGCAAGGAAGTGGAAGATGCTATTATCCGTCTTGGACAGAAGGCGCGGGCTGCAGGTATCCACATGATTCTTGCAACCCAGCGTCCATCCGTTGATGTCATCTCTGGTCTGATCAAGGCTAATGTCCCATCTCGTGTAGCATTTGCGGTTTCATCAGGAACAGACTCCCGTACGATTTTGGATGAAAATGGAGCAGAAAAACTTCTTGGTCGAGGAGACATGCTCTTTAAACCGATTGATGAAAATCATCCAGTTCGTCTCCAAGGCTCCTTTATCTCGGATGACGATGTTGAGCGCATTGTGAACTTCATCAAGGCTCAGGCAGATGCGGACTACGATGATAGTTTTGAACCAGGTGAGGTTTCTGAAAACGACGGTGAATTTTCAGATGGTGAATCTGGTGGTGACCCGCTCTTTGAAGAAGCCAAGGCTTTGGTAATCGAAACTCAGAAAGCCAGTGCATCTATGATTCAGCGTCGTTTGTCAGTTGGATTTAACCGTGCGACCCGTCTCATGGAAGAGCTTGAGATGGCAGGTGTCATCGGTCCAGCTGAAGGTACCAAGCCAAGAAAAGTATTGCAGCAATAAAAAATAGCTTCTTTCCAAGGTTGGAAGGAGCTATTTTACTGGCTATTGATTACTTTTATACTCTTCGAAAATCTCTTCAAACCACGTCAGCTTTGCCTTGCCGTATATATGTG
>NZ_VMLH01000020.1:0-14543 GCF_013276595.1 Streptococcus sp. 10824 | reverse complement strand
TGAACTTGAAATTTGGCCTCCTTATCCTATTTGTCTGACTAGTGCAAGCTTGTCGGATTTGTGGTAAAATAGATAAGATATGACAAAAGAATTTCATCATGTAACGGTCTTACTCCACGAAACGATTGATATGCTCGATGTAAAGCCTGATGGTATCTACGTTGATGCGACTTTGGGTGGAGCGGGCCATAGCGAATATTTATTAAGTAAATTAAGTGAAAAGGGCCATCTCTATGCCTTTGACCAGGATCAGAATGCCATTGACAATGCGCAAAAACGCTTGGCTCCCTACATTGAGAAGGGGATGGTGACTTTTATCAAGGATAACTTCCGTCATTTACAGGCACGTTTGCGCGAAGCTGGTGTTCAGGAAATTGATGGGATTTGTTATGACTTGGGAGTGTCTAGTCCTCAATTAGACCAGCGTGAGCGTGGTTTTTCTTATAAAAAGGATGCGCCACTGGACATGCGGATGAATCAGGATGCTAGTCTGACAGCCTATGAAGTGGTGAATCACTATGACTATCATGACTTGGTTCGAATTTTCTTCAAGTATGGCGAGGATAAGTTTTCTAAACAGATTGCCCGCAAGATTGAACAAACTCGGGAAGTCAAGCCAATCGAGACAACGACTGAGCTGGCAGAAATTATCAAGTCGGCCAAACCTGCCAAGGAACTCAAGAAGAAGGGCCATCCTGCCAAGCAGATCTTCCAGGCTATTCGAATTGAAGTCAATGATGAATTGGGAGCAGCAGATGAATCTATCCAGCAGGCTATGGATATGTTGGCTCTGGATGGTAGAATTTCAGTGATTACCTTTCATTCCTTAGAAGACCGCTTGACCAAGCAATTGTTCAAGGAAGCTTCAACGGTTGAAGTTCCCAAAGGTTTGCCCTTCATCCCAGATGATCTCAAGCCTAAGATGGAATTGGTGTCCCGTAAGCCAATCTTGCCAAGTGCAGAAGAATTAGAAGCCAATAACCGCTCGCACTCAGCCAAGTTGCGCGTGGCCAGAAAAATTCACAAGTAAGAGGAAAAAAGATGGCAGAAAGAATGGAAAAAACAGGTCAAATACTACAGATGCAACTTAAACGGTTTTCGCGTGTGGAAAAAGCTTTTTACTTTTCCATTGCTGTAACCACTCTTATTGTAGCCATTAGTATTATTTTTATGCAGACCAAGCTCTTGCAAGTGCAGAATGATTTGACAAAAATCAATGCGCAGATAGAGGAAAAGAAGACCGAATTGGACGATGCCAAGCAAGAGGTCAATGAACTATTACGTGCAGAACGTTTGAAAGAGATTGCCAATTCACACGATTTGCAATTAAACAATGAAAATATTCGAATAGCGGAGTAAGATATGAAGTGGACAAAAAGAGTAATCCGTTATGCGACGAAAAATCGGAAATCGCCGGCTGAAAACAGACGCAGAGTTGGAAAAAGTCTGAGTTTATTATCTGTCTTTGTTTTTGCCGTTTTTTTAGTCAATTTTGCGGTCATTATTGGGACGGGCACTCGCTTTGGAACAGATTTAGCGAAGGAAGCTAAGAAGGTTCATCAAACCACCCGTACAGTTCCTGCCAAACGTGGGACTATTTATGACCGAAATGGAGTCCCAATTGCTGAGGATGCAACCTCCTATAATGTCTATGCGGTTATTGATGAGAACTATAAGTCAGCAACGGGTAAGATTCTTTACGTAGAAAAAACACAATTTAACAAAGTTGCAGAGGTCTTTCATAAGTATCTGGACATGGAAGAATCCTATGTAAGAGAGCAACTCTCGCAACCTAATCTCAAGCAAGTTTCCTTTGGTTCGAAGGGCAATGGGATTACCTATGCCAATATGATGTCTATCAAAAAAGAGTTGGAAACTGCAGAGGTCAAGGGGATTGATTTTACAACCAGTCCCAATCGTAGTTATCCAAACGGACAATTTGCTTCTAGTTTTATCGGTCTAGCTCAGCTCCATGAAAATGAAGATGGCAGCAAGAGCTTGCTGGGAACCTCTGGAATGGAGAGTTCCTTGAACAGTATTCTTGCAGGGACAGACGGTATTATTACCTATGAAAAAGATCGTCTGGGTAATATTGTCCCTGGAACAGAACAAGTTTCCCAACAAACGGTAGATGGCAAGGATGTTTATACGACTATTTCCAGCACCCTTCAGTCCTTCATGGAAACCCAAATGGATGCCTTTCTAGAAAAAGTAAAAGGTAAGTACATGACCGCGACCTTGGTCAGTGCAAAGACCGGTGAAATCCTTGCTACCACCCAACGACCGACCTTTAATGCAGATACTAAAGAAGGAATCACTAAGGACTTTGTTTGGCGTGATATCCTCTATCAAAGTAACTATGAGCCAGGGTCAGCCATGAAGGTCATGACGCTCGCTGCTGCTATTGATAATAATACCTTCCCAAGTGGAGAATACTTCAATAGCAGTGAATTTAAAATAGCGGATGCGACGACTCGAGATTGGGATGTTAATGCTGGTTTGACTACTGGTGGGATGATGACTTTCTTACAAGGTTTCGCTCACTCCAGTAATGTTGGAATGAGTCTACTTGAACAAAAAATGGGAGATGCTACTTGGTTGGATTATCTAAAACGCTTTAAATTTGGGGTTCCAACTCGCTTTGGCTTGACAGATGAATACGCTGGTCAACTTCCAGCTGATAATATTGTTAGTATTGCTCAAAGCTCATTTGGGCAAGGAATTTCAGTGACACAAACACAAATGCTTCGTGCCTTTACAGCTATTGCTAATGATGGAGTTATGCTGGAGCCAAAATTTATAAGTGCTATTTATGATACTAACAATCAGTCTGTACGTAAGTCACAAAAAGAAATAGTAGGAAATCCTGTTTCCAAAGAGGCAGCAAGCACAACTCGAAATCACATGATCTTAGTTGGGACGGACCCTCTATATGGAACTATGTATAATCACTACACAGGAAAGCCAATTATAACAGTTCCTGGACAAAATGTAGCAGTTAAATCCGGTACGGCTCAAATCGCTGATGAGAAAAATGGAGGATACTTGGTTGGTTCTACCAATTATATTTTCTCAGGTGTGACTATGAATCCTGCTGAAAATCCTGATTTTATCTTGTATGTAACGGTTCAACAGCCTGAGCATTATTCAGGTATCCAGTTGGGAGAATTTGCCACCCCAATCTTGGAGCGGGCTTCAGCTATGAAAGAATCTCTCAATCTTCAATCTCCAGCCAAAAATTTAGATAAAGTTACGACAGAATCTTCTTATGCAATGCCTAGCATCAAGGATATTTCACCTGGTGAGTTGGCGGAAGCCTTACGCCGAAATATTGTGCAACCAATCGTTGTAGGTACTGGAACAAAGATTAAAGAGACTTCTGTAGAAGAAGGGACCAATCTTGCACCAAACCAACAAGTTCTCCTTTTATCGGATAAGGTAGAAGAAATTCCAGACATGTATGGCTGGAAAAAAGAGACTGCCGAGACCTTTGCTAAATGGTTGGATATTGAACTGGAATTTGAAGGTTCAGGTTCTACTGTGCAGAAGCAAGATGTTCGTGCTAACACAGCTATCAAGGACATTAAAAAAATTACATTAACTTTAGGAGACTAATATGTTTATTTCCATCAGTGCTGGAATTGTGACATTTTTACTAACTTTAGTAGGAATTCCAGCCTTTATCCAATTTTATAGAAAGGCGCAAATTACAGGCCAGCAGATGCATGAGGATGTTAAACAGCACCAGGCAAAAGCTGGGACTCCTACAATGGGGGGACTTGTTTTCCTCATTGCTGCAGTTGTGGTGAGTTTCCTCGTCGCTCTTTTTTCGAAACAATTGACCAATAATGTTGGTATGATTTTGTTTATTTTGGTCTTGTATGGCTTGGTTGGTTTTTTAGATGACTTTCTCAAGGTCTTCCGAAAGATCAATGAGGGGCTAAACCCCACACAGAAATTGGCTCTTCAGCTGCTAGGTGGCGTCATTTTCTACCTTTTTTATGAGCGTGGGGGCGATATGCTCTCTGTCTTTGGCTACCAAGTGCATTTAGGGATTTTCTATATTATCTTCGCTCTTTTCTGGCTAGTTGGTTTTTCAAACGCAGTAAACTTGACAGACGGTATTGACGGTCTAGCTAGTATTTCAGTTGTGATTAGTTTGTCTGCCTATGGAGTTATTGCCTATGTGCAAGGTCAGATGGATATCCTTCTAGTGATTCTTGCCATGATTGGTGGTTTGCTTGGTTTCTTTGTCTTTAACCATAAGCCTGCTAAGGTCTTTATGGGAGATGTGGGAAGTTTGGCTCTCGGTGGAATGCTGGCAGCTATTTCAATGGCTCTCCACCAAGAATGGACTCTCTTGATTATCGGAATTATTTATGTCTTTGAAACAACTTCGGTCATGATGCAAGTCAGCTATTTCAAACTGACAGGTGGTAAACGTATTTTCCGTATGACGCCTGTGCATCACCATTTTGAGCTTGGGGGATTGTCTGGTAAAGGAAATCCTTGGAGCGAGTGGAAGGTTGACCTCTTCTTTTGGGGAGTTGGGCTTCTAGCAAGTCTCCTGACCCTAGCAATTTTGTATTTGAGATAAGAATGGCACCCTGATGTTTCAGGGTGTTTTTGCTGTTTAAAAAATATTGGTCAATTAAAGTCAAATCCCTTGACCTTTTCTGACTAATGTAGTATATTATGAACGTAAGGTAAATGAAAGCCTTACTCGAACACTTATTTAAAGTAAAATAGAAAGAGGTGGGGTCTATGTTTAATCTAGAAATCTTCAGAAGCAAAGATAGTCTACTCCTGCTTGAAAAAGAAAAACCAGAAATAGTACCTAGAGTAGCGATTTAGCTAGTCTAAATTTTTTAAAACAAAGGTCAAAGATAGTCAATATCAGTAATCATAACTAAGTAAACAAAAAGAGGTAAAGAATATGAACAACAACTTTAATAATTTTAACAACATGGATGATTTGTTTAACCAATTGATGGGTGGTATGCGAGGATACAGTTCTGAAAATCGTCGTTACTTGATTAATGGACGTGAAGTGACACCTGAGGAATTTGCTCACTATCGTGCGACTGGTCAATTACCAGGAAATGCAGAAGTTGATGGCCAAATGCCACAACATACGTCAGGTATGAAACAAGACGGTGTCCTTGCTAAACTAGGTCGAAACTTGACAGCAGAAGCTCGCGAGGGCAAGTTGGATCCTGTTATAGGACGAAACGAGGAAATTCAAGAAACATCTGAAATCCTCTCACGCCGTACTAAAAACAATCCTGTTTTAGTCGGAGACGCAGGTGTTGGTAAGACAGCAGTTGTCGAAGGTCTAGCACAAGCCATTGTGAATGGTGATGTTCCAGCTGCTATTAAGAACAAGGAAATTATTTCCATTGATATTTCAGGTCTTGAGGCTGGTACTCAATACCGCGGTAGTTTTGAAGAAAACGTTCAAAACTTAGTCAATGAGGTTAAAGAAGCAGGGAATATTATCCTCTTCTTTGATGAAATTCACCAAATCCTCGGTGCTGGATCTACTGGAGGTGACAGTGGTTCTAAGGGGCTTGCGGATATTCTCAAACCAGCTCTCTCTCGTGGAGAATTGACAGTGATTGGGGCAACGACTCAAGACGAATACCGTAACACCATCTTGAAGAATGCTGCTCTTGCTCGTCGTTTCAACGAAGTCAAGGTCAATGCTCCTTCAGCAGAGGATACATATAAAATCCTTCAAGGAATTCGTGATCTCTATCAACAACACCACAATGTCATCTTGCCAGACGAAGTCTTGAAAGCAGCGGTGGATTATTCTGTTCAGTATATTCCTCAACGTAGCTTGCCAGATAAGGCTATCGACCTGGTCGATGTAACGGCAGCTCACTTGGCAGCTCAGCATCCTGTAACAGATGTGCATGCTGTTGAACGTGAAATTGAGGTTGAAAAAGACAAGCAAGAAAAAGCTGTTGAGGCAGAAGATTTTGAAGCAGCTCTAAACTATAAAACACGCATCGCAGAATTGGAAAAGAAAATCGAAAACCATACAGAAGATATGAAAGTGACTGCAAGTGTCAACGATGTGGCTGAATCTGTAGAACGAATGACCGGTATTCCAGTATCTCAAATGGGGGCTACGGACATCGAACGTTTGAAAGATATGGGTCATCGTTTGCAGACGAAAGTTATTGGTCAAGATAAGGCCGTTGAAGCAGTAGCAAAAGCTATCCGTCGTAACCGTGCTGGTTTTGATGAAGGCAATCGCCCAATCGGTAGCTTCCTCTTTGTAGGTCCAACTGGAGTTGGTAAGACAGAGCTTGCTAAGCAATTAGCGCTAGATATGTTTGGAACCAAGGATGCGATCATCCGTTTGGATATGTCTGAATACAGTGATCGCACAGCCGTTTCTAAGCTAATCGGTACAACAGCTGGTTATGTGGGTTATGATGACAATAGCAATACCTTAACGGAACGTGTCCGTCGCAATCCATACTCAATCGTCCTTCTCGACGAAATTGAAAAGGCTGATCCTCAAGTGATCACTCTTCTCCTCCAAGTCCTAGATGATGGTCGTTTGACAGATGGTCAGGGAAATACGGTGAACTTCAAGAATACTGTGATTATCGCAACTTCAAACGCAGGCTTTGGTTATGAAGCCAACTTGACAGAAGATGCGGACAAACCAGAATTGATGGACCGTTTGAAACCATTCTTCCGTCCAGAATTCCTTAACCGTTTCAATGCTGTCATCGAATTCTCACACTTGACTAAGGAAGACCTTTCTAAGATTGTGGACTTGATGTTGGCTGAAGTCAACCAAACCTTGGCTAAGAAAGACATTGATTTGGTAGTCAGTCAAGCGGCTAAGGATTATATTACAGAAGAAGGCTATGATGAAGTCATGGGTGTTCGTCCTCTCCGTCGCGTAGTTGAACAAGAAATTCGTGATAAGGTGACAGACTTCCACTTGGATAACCTTGATGCTAAACACCTAGAAGCTGACATGGAAGATGGTGGTTTGGTTATTAGTGAGAAAGCTTAACTAGAGATTTTGAGAATAAAAAAAGAAGGAACCAGCTGAAAAACTGGTTCCTTTTTTGTGTTTAGATCACATGACGTTCAAAAGCATCGTCTGAAATCCCTTGTTCTAGGATGAGTTTAGCCCATTCTTTAGCAGAAAAGAGGCTGTGATCCTTGTAGTTTCCGCAAGATTCGATTGTTGTTCCAGGGACATCTTCCCAAGTAATAGTCTCAGCGATTTCCTTGAGCGAATCCTTGATAACAGCCGCAATTTCAGCGCTGGTGTGGCGCCCCCACATAATCATGTGGAAGCCTGTGCGGCAACCAAATGGCGAACAGTCAATCATGCCGTCAATGCGAGTACGGATGAGTTTTGCCAAGAGGTGCTCGATAGTGTGAAGGCCAGCAGTAGGGATAGAGTCTTCATTGGGTTGCACTAAACGAATATCATAATTGGAGATGATGTCTCCCTTTGGCCCTGTTTCTTCCCCAATCAAGCGAACATAGGGTGCTTTAACAATGGTGTGATCAAGTTCAAAACTTTCAACAATAACTTCTTTTGACATGGTAAATCCTTTCAGTTTTCTTCTTTCATTATAACATAAAGCTGGCTCCTGAGACAGAGAGAAAACCTCTCCGAGGGTGGAGAGGTTGAATTCTTTACTTGCGATACAAGCGGTCGTATTGGTAGTATGGGTCAAAGGTTACATTGATACCCAATTTGCGAAGGACATTCTTGTCTTCATCGGTTAAGATGATGGTTGAGTGGGCTTCGCTTCCTTTGAGGTTGCCAAGTTCTTCCATAGCACGAGCAGCATCAGGATTTTCTGTAGCTGTGATAGCAAGTGCAATCAGGATTTCATTTGAATGAAGGCGCGGATTGCGACTACCGAGATGATCGATTTTAAGGCCTTGGATTGGTTTGACAACTTCAGGTTCGATTAGTTTCACTTCTTTAGCGATGTCAGCTGATTTCTTGATGGCGTTGATAAGAGCAGCTGCTGTAGGGCCAAAGAGCTCTGAGTTCTTACCAGTGACAATTTCCCCATTTGGCAATTCAAGAGCTAGAGCTGGTCCGCCAGTTTCTTCGGCTTTTTGGCGTGCAGCAATAGCCACCTTACGGTCTGCTGGTGTGATACCGAGGTCATTCATAAGCAACTCAATTTTCTTGACAGCAGCTTGGCTAACTTTTTCGGCTTTGAAGTCAAGAACTGTTTGATAGTAGCGACGGATAATTTCTTGTTTAGAAGCTTCGATAGCCGCTTCGTCATCAGTAATAGCGAAACCAACCATGTTGACACCCATGTCTGTTGGTGAAGCGTATGGAGATTCACTAAGGATACGTTCTAACATACGTTTGAGAACTGGGAAAATTTCAATATCACGGTTGTAGTTGACAGTGGTCTCTCCGTAGGTTTGGAGATGGAAGGGGTCAATCATGTTGACATCATCAAGATCCGCCGTTGCTGCTTCATAGGCCAAGTTAACGGGATGATGAAGAGGAAGATTCCAAACTGGGAATGTTTCAAATTTAGCATAACCAGACTTGATACCATTGATTTGGTCGTGGTACATGTTTGACATACAAGTTGCCAATTTTCCAGAACCAGGTCCAGGAGCGGTTACGACAATCAAGTTACGACTGGTTTTGATGTAGTCGTTTTTCCCCATACCTTCTGGAGAAATGATGTGATCCATATCTGTTGGATATCCTTTGATTGGATAATGAAGATAAGAATCAATTCCGTTTTTCTCAAGTTGGTTGCGGAAGGCATCTGCAGCAGGTTGGCCAGCGTATTGTGTAATGACAACGGAGCCAACGAAAATCCCTAATTCATTGAATTTGTCAATCAAACGGAGAACTTCTTGGTCATAAGAAATGCCCAAGTCACCACGTGCTTTAGAATGTTCGATGTTGCTCGCATTAATGGCAATCACAACCTCAACCTGCTCTTTCAATTCTTGCAAGAGCTTGATTTTGTTGTCAGGCTCATAACCAGGAAGGACACGAGCAGCGTGGAAATCTTCTAACATTTTGCCGCCAAACTCCAAGTAGAGCTTGCCGTCAAATTGGTTAATGCGCTCCAAAATGTGGTCGCGCTGTAGATTCAAATATTGTTCAGAACTAAAAGCTTGTTTTTTCATTTTTTTACCTCTGACCTCTATTATAATAAAAAATTGGAAGTTAGGAAACTGCGGAGTTAAAAAAGGAATCAAAAAGATTAGGCAAACGCTTGCACTAAAATTCAAAAAACGCTATCATAGACTATAGATTATGAAAATAATGAGGTAAGAAGATGCAAGAAAAATGGTGGCACAATGCCGTAGTTTATCAAGTTTATCCTAAGAGCTTTATGGATAGCAATGGAGATGGAATTGGCGATTTGCCAGGAATTACCAGTAAGTTAGACTATCTAGCTAAGTTAGGAATTACAGCGATTTGGCTTTCTCCCGTTTATGACAGTCCGATGGATGATAATGGCTATGATATTGCTGATTATCAAGCGATTGCAGCTATTTTCGGGACTATGGAGGACATGGATCAACTGATCGCGGAAGCTAAGAAGCGTGATATCCGTATCATCATGGACTTGGTGGTCAATCATACCTCAGATGAACATGCTTGGTTTGTCGAGGCCTGTGAAAATCCTGATAGCCCTGAGCGAGATTACTATATCTGGCGGGACGAACCCAATGATTTGGATTCTATCTTTAGTGGTTCTGCTTGGGAATACGATGAAAAGTCAGGTCAATATTATCTCCACTTTTTCAGTAAGAAACAGCCCGATCTCAACTGGGAAAATGAAAAACTTCGTCAGAAAATTTATGAGATGATGAACTTCTGGATTGATAAAGGCATTGGTGGTTTCCGGATGGATGTTATTGATATGATTGGCAAAATTCCTGACGAGAAAGTAGTCAATAATGGCCCTATGCTCCATCCCTATCTCAAGGAGATGAATCAGGCGACCTTTGGAGATAAGAATCTCTTGACAGTAGGGGAGACTTGGGGAGCAACGCCAGAAATTGCTAAGCTCTACTCGGATCCAAAGGGCCAAGAATTGTCTATGGTCTTCCAGTTTGAACATATCGGTCTTCAGTATCAGGAAGGTCAGCCTAAATGGTACTATCAAAAAGAGCTGAATATTGCTAAGTTAAAAGAAATCTTCAACAAATGGCAGACAGAATTAGGAGTTGAGGACGGCTGGAATTCGCTCTTCTGGAACAATCATGACCTTCCTCGTATCGTCTCAATCTGGGGAAATGACCAAGAATACCGCGAAAAATCTGCCAAAGCCTTTGCAATCTTACTTCATCTCATGAGAGGAACTCCTTATATCTACCAAGGTGAGGAGATTGGGATGACCAACTATCCGTTTGAAACACTGGATCAAGTAGAAGATATTGAATCCCTCAACTATGCGCGTGAGGCTCTTGAAAAAGGTGTTCCGCTGGAAGAAATTATGGACAGTATCCGTGTCATTGGACGTGACAATGCCCGTACCCCTATGCAATGGGACGAGAGCAAAAACGCCGGTTTCTCGGCAGGTCAGCCTTGGTTGGCGGTTAATCCAAATTACGAGATGATCAATGTCCAAGAAGCGCTGGCAAGTTCAGATTCTATTTTCTATACCTATCAGAAACTGGTCCAAATTCGCAAGGAGAATAGCTGGCTAATTCGAGCTGACTTTGAATTGCTTGACACGGCTGACAAGGTCTTTGCCTATATCCGTAAAGATGGCGACCGTCGTTTCCTAGTTGTGGCTAACTTGTCCAATGAAGAGCAAGACTTGGCAGTAGAAGGAAACGTCAAATCGCTCTTGATTGAAAACACCCTAGCTCAAGAAGTCTTTGAAAAACAAATCTTAGCTCCATGGGATGCTTTCTGTGTGGAATTACTATAAATATTTTTTACAGAAAAATTTAAAATTGAAATCGCATAAAAACAAGGGAAGGCTGTATGAAAAGGCAGAAATCCTTTGTTTTTTATAACCAAGGTTTATAAACTTTCATTCTCGAAATTCAATTAACTTTACAAATTTCCACTATTTTGGTAAAACAAACCTATGTTACAAAAACTAACATAAAGTAGAAGGGAGATGAATACAAAAAAGAGTGTCCTTAGTGCAGGCCTGACTTTTGCATTTGCCTTGCTTTTAGCTGCTTGCGGACAATCAGGTTCAGATACAAAAACTTACTCATCAACCTTTAGTGGAAATCCAACTGCATTTAACTACTTGTTAGACTACTACGCTGATAATACAGCCATCATTACCAACCTAGTTGATGGTTTGCTTGAAAATGACAATTACGGAAATCTAGTTCCGTCTTTAGCAGAGGACTGGTCTGTTTCAAGCGGCGGTCTGACTTATACTTACAAATTGAGAAAAGTGCCAAATGGTTCACGGCTGACGGTGAAGAGTACGCCCCAGTTAAGGCACAAGATTTTGTGACAGGTATCAAGTACGCAGTGGATAATAAATCACAGGCCATTGACTTGATTCAAAACTCGATTAAGGGCTTGAATGATTATATTACAGGAGCGAATTCTGACTTTTCTAAGGTTGGGGTGAAGGCCATTGACGACCAGACTGTTGAGTATACTTTGTCACGGCCAGAACCTTACTGGAACTCAAAAACAACCAACAGTATTCTTTTCCCAGTAAACGAAGAGTTTTTAAACTCAAAAGGGAAAGATTTTGGTACCCTATCTCCAGATAGTATTCTCTACAGCGGACCTTATTTGTTAAAAGATTTCACATCAAAATCATCAATCGAGTATGCGAAAAATCCGCATTACTATGATCATGACAAAGTATCAATTGAACATGTGAAATTGGCCTATTTTGATGGTTCAGACCAAGAATTGACCATCCGTAACTTTGAAAGTGGAGCTTATTCTATCGCTGGGGTTTATCCAAATAGTTCTAACTTGGCTAAGACCAAGGAGAAATATAAGGATAATATCGTCTATAGCTTGCAGGACAAGACTTCTTGGTATTTCAATTTCAACGTTAACCGTAAGGCCTACAATCACACTGCTAAAACGACAGATGAGCAGAAGAAGTCAACTGAGACAGCTGTTTTGAACAAGAACTTCCGCCAAGCGGTGAACTTTGCCTTGGACCGCACAGCCTATTCTGCTCAGTCAAATGGGGAAGAAGCAGCTAGCAAGACTCTTCGTAACACCCTAGTACCTCCTACATTTGTCCAAGTTGGAGACAAGACCTTTGGAGAAGTAGTCGCTTCTAAATTGGTCAACTACGGAACAGAATGGTCAGGTATTAACCTGGCAGATGCTCAGGATGCCTATTTCAACAAAGAAAAAGCCCAAGCAAAATTTGCGGAAGCTAAAAAAAATTGGCAAGTCAAGGTGTGACTTTCCCAATTCACTTGGATGTTGCAGTTGATCAGACAAGTAAAAATGCTGTGACAGGCATGAACTCAGTTAAGTAGACCCTTGAGTCGGTTTTGGGGGCTGATAACATCGTCATTGATGTTCAGCAACTTTCAACAGATGATTTTAATAATGTAGCCTTCTTAGCACCGACAGCAGCTGATAGAGACTATGATTTGAACTTTGATGGCTGGGTAGGTGACTATCAAGATCCATCAACTTATCTCAATCCTTTCAATGCAGAGGATGGATTCTACCTTAAGATTTTTGGACTAGATGCCAAGGAAGATAAGGAAAAAATCACTAGCCTAGGTCTGGATACCTATACTAATATACTTAAAGATGCAGATAGTGAAAATAAAGATGTAGCCAAACGTTACGAAAAATATGCTGAAGCACAGGCTTGGATGATTGATAATTCTCTGATTATGTCAGCTATGTCAAGTGGTGGAACAGCATCTGTAACCAAAGTAACGCCATTTACAAGAGGCTATTCATTGGCTGGTATTAAGGGTGATGGCAATAACTACAAGTACATGAAACTGCAAAAGACACTGTGACGACTAAACAGTTTGAAGAAGCTAAGACCAAATGGGATCAAGAAAGCAAAAAAGCAATCGAAAAAGCCCAAAAAGAAGCAGAAAAACATGTTAAATAGTTAGAAATAGCCTTTTCAAGGAAAATCATAAAGACAAACATCAGTTTTGGTGCTTGTCTTTTTAAATCACTCGGCTATTGAAAACTGAGAAATGATTTGTTTTGTGCTAAAATAGATTGAAACGAATACTCAATAAAAATTAAAGAGTAACTGAGAAGTTAGCTCAAAGTACTGTTTTGAGGTTGCAGATGGACGCTGACGTGGTTTGAAGAGATTTTCGAAGAGTATAAGATTCTCTCTTTTGCTATAGTTAAGGAGATGAGAGGTAAATGATAAGGGAGAGACTATGTACGACTATCTAATCGTTGGTGCTGGTTTGTCGGGAGCAATTTTTGCTTATGAAGCAACCAAGCGTGGAAAAAAAGTAAAAGTTATTGATAAACGTGACCACATTGGTGGAAATATCTACTGTGAGAATGTAGAAGGGGTTAATGTTCATAAATATGGTGCCCATATCTTTCATACTTCTAGTAAAAAAGTTTGGGATTATGTGAATCAATTTGCTGAGTTTAACAATTATATCAACTCGCCTCTAGCTAATTACAAGGGTAGCCTTTATAATCTACCTTTCAATATGAATACTTTCTATGCTATATGGGGGACAAAAACTCCTCAAGAGGTCAAAGATAAGATTGCTGAGCAAACGGCTCATATGAAGGACGTTGAACCGAAAAACTTGGAAGAGCAGGCTATCAAGTTGATCGGTCCAGATATTTATGAAAAATTGATTAAAGGATATACTGAAAAGCAATGGGGACGTTCTGCTACTGACCTTCCACCGTTTATTATTAAACGTCTACCAGTTCGTTTGACTTTTGATAATAACTACTTCAATGACCGTTACCAGGGTATTCCAATTGGTGGTTACAACGTTATCATTGAAAATATGCTCAAGGATGTGGAAGTAGAACTTGGTCTTGACTTTTTTGCCAATCGTCAAGAATTAGAAGCTTCTGCTGAAAAAGTTGTCTTTACAGGGATGATTGACCAATACTTTGATTATAAACATGGTGAGTTAGAATACCGTAGTCTTCGTTTTGAGCATGAAGTTTTTGATGAAGAAAACTATCAAGGAAATGCTGTTGTCAACTATACAGAACGAGAAATTCCTTATACTCGCATTATTGAGCATAAACATTTTGAGTACGGAGCACAAGCTAAAACGGTCATTACTCGTGAATACCCAGCAGATTGGAAAGGTGGAGATGAGCCTTATTATCCAATCAATGACGAGAGAAACAATGCCCTATTTGCTAACTATCAAGAAGAAGCAGCACAGAATGATAAGGTCATTTTCTGTGGACGTTTGGCTGATTATAAATACTACGACATGCATGTAGTCATTGAACGGGCCTTGGAAGTGGTCGAGGAAGAGTTGGGACAATAATGCAAGGATTCCGTTATTTTAGAATCTTTGCTACTTAAGATTTTTATACTAAACTAAAATAAAAAAGTATTATATAATAG